>CADBCX010000051.1 GCA_902793245.1 uncultured Eubacteriales bacterium
GCGAAAAATTCCGTGTATGCGTGTAAATGTGTAAGGAAGTCCGTCCTCTCCCTCACGGAAGAATATACGCCATCGTAAGCGCGTACGTATTGCGCAGGCCGTCGATGTGGGTGCGCTCGTAGCCGTGGCTGTTGGCCGTGCCGGGGCCGATGGCGGCGTGGCGGATATCGTAGCCCGCCAGCACGGAGGCGTCGCCGTCGGTGCCGTAATGGGGCGTGAACACGTCCATCACATAATCGACCCCCGCCTTTTTCGCCGCGGCCCGCAGCTCCTGGGTCATTTCGTAGTGGTAGGGGAAGCGGCTGTCCTTGCAGAAAATGGACACTAAATGCTCCTCGGAATTCTGGTCCGGGCCGGTGGGGGCGATGTCCAGGGCCAGGAAATCCCTGGCGTCCGGGGGCAGATAGGTGGTGCCGTGGCCGATCTCCTCATAGAAAGCGAAGTAAGCGTACACCTTGCGTTTCGGGGTGATTCCCTGCTCTTTCAGCGTCTTCATCACGTTCAGCAGCACGGCGGCGCAGGCTTTATCGTCCACGAAGCGGCTTTTGATATAGCCGTTGCTCATGGTGAACCGGGGCTCCAGGGCGATCATGTCGCCCGTTTCAACGCCCAGCCTCCGGGTGTCCTCCGCCGTTTTCACCGGCATATCCAGCACCACGCAGACGTTCTTGCGGAAGTCTCCCAGCGTTGTGCGCAGTTCTTCCTCCGTCACGTGCACGGAGTTGGGCGTGCGGCAGACCGCGCCGGTGTAGACCTTGCCTTCCCCGGTGTATACCCGCACGTTCTCCCCCACGCAGTAGAAGGGATACAGCCCGCCCACGCTGCAAACGTTCAGGGTGCCGTCGGCGTTGATCTTGCGCACCATCAGGCCGATGTCGTCCAGATGGGCGGAGATGACCAGCGGGTTGCCCTCGCCGCCCAGATCCGCGATCACGCCGCCCTTGTGGGCCGTGACCGGCTGATAGCCCAGGCGTTCGGTTTCCCCGGCCACCCATTCCTGCGCCGCCCGGAACTGGCCGGTGGTGCTGTCGATGGCCAGCATCTCCCGGAAAGCTTTTAATAGGTACTTTTCATCAAAGTGTTTCAATCCCGCTTCCTCCGTTCGTGAGCAAATCATTCCACGCCGTATTCTATCATTCCGCGCCCCGGATTGCAAGAACCGGACGCGGGCCCGCGCAGAAAAACAGCTTGACCAATTTGCTGAATTAGGGTATAATTCCTGTAAGTGGAAAATCTTATAGCCGGCGACATATTCTGCCTATAAGATTTTATACACAATCGCACGTAAGGGGAGGAATCGGACATGAAAAAGAAATGGAACCGGACATTCTGCGCGCTCTTCACCGCCGTTCTTCTGTGCTGCTTCGTTCTGCCCGCGCTGGCGGATGCGGACCCCACCCTGAGCGCCTTCGGCAAGTACGCAAAAATGCTGCAGGGAAAAGGCGCCTCCTTCAAGGATGACCTCCCGGAAGTGTTTGAAGGAAAAACCGTCATCGCGGTTTACTACGACCTGAACGGCGACCCGCTGGAGCTGTCCACGGACAAGCTGGCGGAAGAGGGGGATTACTGGATGATCCCCGAAGCGCTCCTGGCAAAGAACATCAAGGAGGCGGATTGGGCGCTGCTGGTGTATGGAACGGACAATGAGGACAGCGACTGGCCCCTCTCCGTTTCCTGCTTTGCGGTGAACGTCAAGAAGGGGATTTATTACGCGCCGTATGACATCTATTCCCGGGATACCTATATTGGAAACGACGAGCAGACCTACGAGCTGAACGGGACGTTCTCCGGCATGGACGAATTCGTTCTCTATCCGGCATTGGACGCCCAAAACGGCGGCCGGCAGCGGGGCTCCTCCGAGGAAAGCGAAAGCGATATCGACGCTTCCTACCAGCAGGCGCTGGAATACCTGAAAGACGAAAAATATTACAGCGCTTACGAGGCGTTCAACGAAAGCTATGCCGACGACGCCTATGAGCAGGCGCAGAAATGCATCAAGCCCTGGCCGAAGAACGGCGAAATCTGGCGCACCTCCGGCGGGAAGGGCGATCAGTTTGAATTCAACATCAAGGTGAATCAGGACGAGGACCAGGCCATGCTGCTGCGCTTCTACAGAAAAGGCTATCCCATCTCCTACGTCTTTGTCGGCGGCAGCTCAAGCGTGAAGGTCAGCCTTCCCGCGGGAACCTATACGGTGAAGTCCGGCACGGGCACCGATTGGTTCGGGGAGAAGGAGTCCTTCGGCCGCTATGGAAATTATGAAACCATGACCTTTAACGGCGACGATGAGGAGATCAAGCTTGAGGCCGGATACTCCTACACCCTGACCATCAATACATCGGACAGAACGCCGGGATCGGACGCCGTCGGATCGGAATACGAAAGCTGGGAAGGCTTCTCCCAATAAAATCAATCCGGCCCGCCGCCCTGATTCTGGAGCGTTCGGGATAAGAAGTCGGAAGGAAAAACAATGAACAGATTTTTGGGGATTCTTACCTCAGTCCTGCTGATCGTTTCCATCTGCTGCATGCCTTTGGCAGGGGAAGCGCTTGTCAGCGGATATCAAAACCGCCGCGCGGCAAGCGTTTCCCGTCTCCCCGCCTCCGCCCAGGCCGGCGGCGTCCGGGCGGCGTCCAAAGGAACGATCAGCGCCCGGTCCGTTTCCGCGCTCAGGAAAAGCAGCGCCGCCTCTGCGGCAAGCGCTGTGCGCGCGGGAACCGTCGGATTCAATCGCACGGGCCGCGCCGCCAATGGCAGCGGCTTATGCCTGGTGGTGCTGGGCCTGCAGCTGAACCCGGACGGAAGCATGCAGCCGGAGCTGATCGGGCGGCTGGAAACGCTGGTGACCGCCGCCAAAAAGAATCCCCAGGCAATCATCGTCTGCACCGGCGGGCACACCGCCATGAATAACCGCGCGGTTTCGGAAGCGGGCCAGATGGCGGACTGGCTGCGGAAGCACGGCATCGATTCCGGCCGCATCCTGGTGGAGTCCAAAGCCATAACCACCCAGGACAACGCCGTTTACACCCTCGAGCTGCTGGGCCGCTCCCACCCGGAGATCAGCAAAATTGCCATCATCACCAGCGATTACCACATGAACGACGGGGTGCAGCTCTTCGCTTCCCAGGCCGGCCGGATGGGCAGCCGCATCACCGTCACGGCGGGCAGCGCCTGGAGCACCCGGTAAAGCCAACCCTCGGATTTTTGTCTTGACAATCCCCTCGCCGCGGGCGTATAATAGCCCCATCCCAGGAATGACGGAGGACACGTTTTTTCCTCTCCGGCTCCAAGAGAGCGCGCGGATGGTGCGAGCGCGCGGGCCGCGGAAAAGATACCACCTCCCGACCGACGGCGGTTCGCGCCCGTTACCGCGCGGCATCAAGGGGTCTGTTTCATCCGGAAAGCGGCGCGCATGAAAGACGCAGCAGCGGGAACAATGAAGCCGCAGAGAACGGAAGGACAGGCAACAAGGGTGGAACCGCGGGCGAATGAAAAAACCATTCACGCTCGTCCCTTCATTTCACATGACGGGACGGGCGTTTTCATATGCCCTCCCAAGAAAAGAAAAGGAGGAGTAAATCACATGAAGATCATCTACAACGACGGCCACGTGGCCGAATGTCCCGAGGAACTGGAACTGGAAGTGCTGCGCCACAGCGCGGCGCACATCATGGCCCAGGCCGTGAAGCGGCTGTATCCCGGCGCTCACTTCGCCTACGGCCCCGCCACCGAGAAGGGCTTCCACTACGACATCGACCTGGGCGACGTGAAGCTCAGCGACGAAGACCTGCCCGCCATCGAAAAGGAAATGCAGAAGATCGTGAAGGAAAACCTGCCCTTCAAGGTCTATCCCCTGCCCCGGGACGAGGCCATCAAGCTCATGCAGGAGCGCGGCGAAGTCTACAAAGTCGAACACATCGCCGATCTGGCCCCCGACGCCCAGATCACCTTCTACCAGCAGGGCGAATACATCGACATGTGCGTGGGCCCGCACCTGTGCTACACCAAGGCCCTGAAAGCCTTCAAGCTCATGTCCCTCTCCGGCGCGTACTGGAAGAACGACCAGAAGAACAAGATGCTTACCCGCCTGAACGGCACCGCCTTCCGCAACCAGGAAGAGCTGGCCGCTTACCTCAAGGAGGTGGAAGAAGCCAAGGCCCGCGACCATCGCCGCATCGGCAAGGACATGCAGCTGTTCATGAGCGACGACCTGGTGGGCAAGGGCCTGCCCATGTTCCTGCCCAAGGGCTATACCCTCTGGCAGGAACTGGAAAACTACATCCGGGACAAGGAACGCTACCTGGGCTACCAGCACGTGCTGACCCCCTGCGTGGGCACCGTCGATCTGTACAAGACCAGCGGCCACTGGGAGCACTACAAGGACAACATGTTCCCCGCCATGGAAGTGGAGGGCGAAGCCTTCGTGCTGCGGCCCATGAACTGCCCGCACCACATGCGCATCTACGCCAACCGGCCCCACTCCTACCGCGATCTGCCCATCCGCATCGGTGAAATCGCCCATGACTTCCACTTTGAAGCCAGCGGCACCCTGAAAGGCATCGAGCGCGGCCGCCACTTCTGCCAGAACGACGCCCACCTGTTCGTGACTCCCGAGCAGATCAAGGACGAGGTCAGCGCCGTGTGCGACCTGATTTTCAGCACCTACAAGGATTTCAACATCACCGACTACCGCTGCGTCCTGAGCCTCCGGGATCCCGAGGACAAGGTGAAGTACCACCAGGACGACGAAATGTGGAACAAGGCGGAGAGCGCCCTGCGCGAAGTGCTCACCGAGCTGGGCATCCACTTTACGGAAGAGATCGGCGAGGCTGCCTTCTACGGCCCCAAGCTGGACGTGAACGTGAAGCCCGCCGTCGGCGCGGAATACACGCTGTCTACCTGCCAGCTGGACTTCTGCCTGCCCGCCAAGTTCGACCTCAAGTACATCGACAAGGACGGCGTCGAAAAGACTCCCGTGGTGCTGCACCGGGCCATCCTGGGCTCCCTGGACCGCTTCATGGCGTACCTGATTGAAGAAACCAAGGGCATCTTCCCCGTGTGGCTGGCTCCCGTCCAGGTGAAGGTGCTGCCCGTCAGCGACAAGAGCATGGACTACGCCAGGAAGGTGTACGAATACTTCCGCGACCGGCGCTTCCGGGTGGAGCTGGACGACCGCAACGAAAAGATCGGCTACAAGATCCGCTACGCCCGCCAGGAGGACAAGGTGCCCTACATGATTATCATCGGTGAAAAGGAAATCGCCGAGGGCAACATCTCCGTCCGCGACCGGGAGACCGACCAGACCAACGTGTACTCCCTGGAGGATTTCGCCGCCAAGCTGAGCGAAGAAATCCAGGAAAGAAAATAATCCATCAATAACAATGACCGGGATTGCGGAAACGCAGTCCCGGTTTTTTGATGCGCTGAAAGCACGCGGTAAGTATGAATAAATGGGCACTTTAGATCACGAAAGGGAACGGCGGGGCTTTGCCCCGCACCCCACCAGGGCGGTGACCGCCCTGGACCCGCAATAGCGGATGTTGCTTGCATTGACGATCAAGCTTGGTTCCCGCTGCTGCTTGAAGGAACGCGGATGTCTGGCTTGACGACGTTGTGCTTCTGGCCCGGCGGCGAAGCCGCCAACCCGGATGCTTCGCATCCGGGGAAAGCCTGGGAATAATCCCAATGGGAAAGTAAACTTTCCCTTGGGATTTTCCCGGCTTTCTTGGGCCAGAAGCCATCTAACTTTCGTAAACTCCAGCGCGTCAAGCGGAAGTTGTCGGGTTTTCCCAACGGTGTAATATCGCTTATTGGGATGCAAGGGATGAAATCCCTTGCCGCAGGTCTGGGGGCGCGCAGCCCCCAGCGTATCCCTTTCTTTCGCAATGCGATAGTGACTTAAAGCGTCCTTTACCTCAGAACCCCTTTCATTTCCCTTTCAGGCTGCCCAGCAGCATCCCGGACAGTCCGCCCGCGGCGACGCCCATGAGCACGTCGGTCAGGTAGCCCAGCCACGTCATCTGCTGCTGGGACAGGAGCGCGTACACCAGCACGCCCACGCCCATATACAGCAGCCCCAGCAGCGCCCCGCGCCGGATGCCCGCGCTGTCGCCCCGGGGAACGATCATGTATACCCCCAGGAAAATCGCGCCGATTTTGATCACCTGGTTGACGACCCGGATCAGCCCGTCCTGGATATCCACAAAGCTGATGACCACCGCGAACAGAACCACCGCCGCCGCCGTCGCGGCGATGGACAGGAGCAGCCCCCGCCAGATTGCCGTAGGTTTCGCCGATAAGCGCTTCATGCGCCGAACCGCCTGCTGCGTCATTTTTCCGCCTCCTCTTGTTTTTTTCAGGATATGCGCGGAGAAAACGGGTTATTCCGCTTTGCCCGCTTCTGTGTTATACTGTATCAGAATGTTCCGGGTGAAAAGGAGGGCCGGCCATGGACGGAAAAAAAGAACTGCGAAAAACGATGACCGGGATTCAGCAGGCGCTGCCCGAAGAATACACGGCGCAGGCAAGCGCGGCCATCCAGCGGAAAGTGCTGTCCCTGCCGGAATATCAGCGGGCCAAAAGCATCTTTGTCTATATCGGCATGCCGAAGGAGCCTGCCACGCTCGCGATCAACCATCACGCGCTTGAGCACGGCAAGCGGGTCTATGTGCCCAAATGCCAGGGCCGCTCCGAAATGCTCGCCGTGCGTATTTCCGGTTTGTCCGGCCTCCTGCCCGGCGCTTACGGCATTCCGGAACCGGCTGAATGCGCGGAAACAATCCCGGCGGACAAACTGGATCTGACGCTCGTTCCCTGCGTCTGCGCCTCCAAGGACGGAAAACGCCTGGGGCACGGCGGCGGATACTACGACCGGTTTCTGGCGGGGCACGCGGAAAACGCCGCCTGCCTTTGCTTTGAACGGATGCTGAGAGACGATATTCCCATGGGCGACGAAGACGTTTTCCTTCCCCGCGTGATCACGGAAAACGATGTGTTTGTCCATCGCATATCTGCTCCGAACACGGTTTTCCATCCCTAACCACGTACAGCAGCGGATTAGCTATGACTCACCGTTTGTGAATGAACTGTGAAATCTGCAAATTCCAATATTTATCAATTGAAAATACAAAAGAAAAACTGTATAATACAGGCAAGAGCGAAAAGCTCAAATAAAGGAGGATATAACGATGAAAAAAATCCTTGCTTTGGTCCTTGCCTCTGTTATGGTTCTTTGCGCTTTTGCCGCCGTGGCTGAGGAAGCCCCGGTGAAGCTGGGCCAGGTGCAGTGCGCCGCTCACGGCGCGCAGTGCTTCGCCGTGATCACCGCCGCCGTGCAGGGCGACACCGTCGTGGCCGCCTGGATCGATGAATTCCAGGTCATGAGCGGCGAAGGCGTTGTGGGCGTGCCCAACAGCAACGACAAATTCGGCGCCAACATCGTCGGCAGCGAAGACGGCAAAGTGCTGGGCTCCAAGCGCGTGAACAACGTCTACTACTCCGGCAACATGGCCGCCAAGGCCGGCGCCACCCAGGAAATCGTGGCCAGCTGGCAGGCCATCGAAGCCTTCGTGGCCGGCAAGACCATCGCCGAACTGGAAGCCTATGCCGCCGATAAGGCCGAAGCCGCGGGCGTGGACGTGATCTCCGGCGCGACCCTGGCCGACACCCTGGGCTACCTCAAGGGCATCATCGCCGCCGCCAACGTGGCCGCGGGCATCCAGACCGGCCATTACACCGTGTACAACCAGACCGGCGAAACCGTGAAGGAACTGTACATCGCCTTCAACGCCACCGGCGAAAAGGGCGAAAACCTGGCGGGCGACGGCCTGGCCAACGGCGAAAGCAAGCTGGTCATCAAGTCCATCCCCGCTGACGCCGACGCGCATCACGCCCTCACCTTCACCTACGTGACCGAAAGCGGCCGCACCGGTGAATTCACCACCCTGAGCATCGAAGACGTGCCCCTGACCCTGCTGGCCGCCGACGCCATGACCGGCGCGACGCCCCTGACCTTCTTCGCGCCCAAGGCCGAATAAGCTCAAGCAAGGCGGAAAAAAAGCCGCCGAATGAATCGGCGGTTCCTGCTCCGGCTGAACCCGGAAACATATTCATGTGCCCTGCCTGCCGGCAATGCTTTGATCGCATCTGCCGGCAGGTTTTTTATTCGTTTCCGGTGCTGATGGCGGGGTTTTCCTGTCATTCCCACTCGCTCCTGGCAAAGCCATTTTAAGCGATTTTGTTAGGCTCATTTAGCTCCTTGTTTCAGGGCTCAATGCCCAGCGAGGCTGCCCACTGCGTCAGCTCCTCCACCGTGGTGCGGGCAGAAAAGCGCTTACCCTCCAGCCAGGTGCCCGCGCCGGCCTGCGCCTCCAGGTGCTTCATGCTGCTGCCCAAGCCGCTGCTGCCGGAGGTAAAGAACACCGCCAGGGTCTTGCCGGTCAGATCCACGTTTTCCACAAAATTGGAGACGATGCGGGGCACGTCCCCCCACCAGATGGGATAGCCGACCAGAATCGTGTCATAGGCCGACAGATCCGGCAGCTCACCCGCGATGGCGGGACGGCAGGAGGGATCATCCGTCTCGATGGAGGTACGGCTCTTGGAATTATTGTAGTTCAGGTCGGCGTCGGTATAGGGCTCCTCGGGGACGATCTCGTACAGATCGGCGGAAAGGCCCTCCGCCAGTTTCTCCGCGACGCCCTTCGTGGTGCCGGTGGCGGAAAAGTAGACGACCAGAATATGGCGGACGGGCTTTGTCGCTTCGGCGGTGGAAGCGCCTTCCTCCGCGAAAGCCGTCGGCAGACAGGAAACAACCAGGGTCAGCATAATAAGCACAGCAAGCATCTTTTTCATTTTGTTCAGGGTCTCCTTTCTAACATATGAAGTCTACAAACAATCCTGTACACATAGAAAACAACATGACGAACGCCAGATAAATGAGGAATCGTTGCCAGCCCAGCACGATCTTCATCGCGCCCAGGTTGGTGATCTTGGTGGCCGGGCCGGTCAGCATGAAAGCCGCCGCACTGCCCATGCTCATGCCATCCGCCAGCCATTCATTGAGCAGCGGAATCGTGCCGCCGCCGCACATGTACACCGGCACGCCGATGGTCGCGGCCATCAGCACGCCGAAACCGTTGTTCTTTCCGAACAGTCCGCTGACGAAATCGCTGGGCACGTGGATCTGATACAGGGCCGTCAGCAGAATGCCCAGGGCGAACATGGGGCCGGTGGCTTTGATGTTGCGCCAGATATTTTTGAGAAATCGAAGCAGCATATTGGGATCGGTGTCCCGGCTCTTTCCCTCATGGAAACCGGTGAAGTCAAAGAAGCTTTTTCCCTTTCCGCTGTAGAAAAGCGAATCAGCCACCCCGCAGCACAGCCGCACAGAAAGCAGCTGGCGCAGCGGATGATCAGCGCAGTCTGGCCCAGCGCGCCGCTGTAGAAGATCAGCTGCGGGTTCAGCAAAATGCTGGACATCATGAAGGCGGCCAGGTAATCGTCCTTCACCCCCTGCTCCGAAAAGGACGCGGCAATCGGAATTGTGCCGTACATGCACAGCGGCGAGGCAATGCCCAGGATGCTGGCCGGGATGACGCCCAGCCAGCCCATTTTTCTTTGCCCGATCTTTGCAAACGCGCCGTGGATGTACTTCTTGCCGAACACGGAGACGAAGCTTCCCAGCACGATGCCCAGCGCCCAGTACGGCGCGATCTGCCGGATCTGGATGTCCAGGTAGTACCACAGATAGACGGCTTCCCGTTGAATCCAGTCCCACATGGCTTATTCTCCGATGACGACCAGCCGGTAGTTCCGGCTGCCCAGACCGTTCCGCTCGCCAACTTCTAACGTGTATAAGCCGTTCTGGCGCTCGATGCGGCGAATGAGGCTGCCGCTGTCCGGCATGGCGTAGACCAGATCGATGGCGGCCTGGTCGATGGCTAACGGATCGGTGGAGGCCAGGATGCCGATGTCGTGCATGTCCGGCTCGGCGGGGTTTCCGTCGCAGTCACAGTCCACAGACAGGCGGTTCATCACGCTGATGTAGAGTATGTTATCGCCCATATAGGCATCCACGCCCTTGGCCGCGTCGGCCATGGCCTCCAGGAAGGGATCCTGTTCTCCCCAGATGCCGCCGCTTTTCTTGGTGCCGCCGGAGTGGATCCAGACCTTTCCCATGGAGGAGCCGAAGCCGATGGAGATGTTCTTGATGGCCCCGCCGAAGCCCGCCCTGGCGTGGCCCTTGAAATGAGTCAGCACGAGGAAGGAATCATAGGCCGCGAAATGGCTGCCCACATAATCTACATTGATGCGGACACCGTCTTCGATCGGGATCTCCATGCTGCCTTCCTCGTCCAGAATGTCCAGCTCCGCTACCTCCAGCAGGCCGTTGTCCTTCGCCTGCTGCCGATGCATGGCTGTGGAGGAACGGCTGCCGCCATAGGCGGTATTGCACTCCACGATGGTGCCGTTCACCCGGTGGATCAGATCGGCGATCAGCTCAGGGCGCAGGTAGTTGCTGCGCTCGCTCTCGCCGGTGGACATCTTGACGCCCACCTTGCCGGGCAGCTCAACGCCCAGGGCCTGATAGGCCGCGACCAGGCTTTCCGGGGAAATGTCGCTGATGAAGTACACCACCGGCGCGGATTCATCCGCCGTGCAGTAAGGGAGGTCGGCGGTGTCCAGGGTGACGCCGCCGTTCGTGGTCAGGCTGTCCGCCAGGGCGGAGGCGCAGAGCATACAGAGTGTCAGCAGAACGGCAAACAGTCTTTTCATGGTCTCCCTCCTCACTGATTCATTTTTGCGCAGTCGCCGATCTTTTCGCCCGTCACGAAATACTCATAGGTGGGGAATTCGAACAGTACGGGCTTGAACACGTGATAGTCGATCTTGCCCTTTTCATTGAGCACTCCTTCATCCGCATAAGTGGCCAGAATTCTGCAGACGAAGTGGTCGAAGTGCTCCAGCTCATAGTTGCCGTCCACCTCGCACTCGATGGACACCTTGGCTTCATCGATCAGCGGTGCACCGTTTTCACCCATCGTCCAGGCAAAGGCTTCTGACTTATCCACCTTGCTGCCGCTGATCGTACCCATACGGTCCGCATCCTTGAGCCAGGAAGCGTCCACCACGTTGACCGATAGCTTTTTGTTTTCCCGGATGCCCTGATTGATGTAGTGTGCCTGCACCAGGGAGACCATCAGGTGGCTGTGGGCCATGATGCCCGCGTGCGCTACCAGCGTCCAGGTGGGCTTGCCTTCTACCATTGCGCCCACCACGATCAGCGGAGAGGGATACAGGGCCAGGGTCGCGCCAATGTTCTTTTTCATACTGCTTTCCTCCTCAGATGCTTTGATTGCCTGTAGACCAGACATGTTTTTCTTTGGCGTTTGCCGGTTTGTTCTGAGCCATCACGCCCGCAAGCGGATGCGGCACATAGGGCGCTTCCAGATAGGCGATCTCGTCTTCCGTCAATTCCAAGTCGGTCGCTTTTGCCGCACCGTCCACATGATGGAGCTTCGTCGCGCCAACCACCGGGGAAGCAACCTTGGTCAGCAGCCAGGCCAGGGACACCTCCGTCATGGTCACTCCGCGCTTTTCCGCGATTTCCGCCACCCGGTCGATGATGACCCCGTCCTGCTGCGCGGTGGCGTCGTACTTGAACTTGGCGTAGGCGTCCTTCTCAAGCCGCTCGGAGGTTTCACCGGGCTTGCGGGACAGCCTGCCCGCCGCCAGAGCGCTGTAAGGCGTCAGAGCGATGCCTTCCTCCTGGCAGTAGGGCACCATCTCCCGCTCCTCCTCCCGGAAGATCAGGTTGTAATGGCCCTGCACAGATATGAATTTTGCCCAGCCTTCGCGCTCGGCGATGGCGTTGGCCTTGGCCAACTGCCAGGCAAAGCAGTTGGAGATGCCGATGTATCTCGCCTTGCCTGCCTGAACGACCCGGTTCAGGCCGTCCAGAATATCCTCAATGGGCGTCTGCCAGTCCCACATGTGATAGATATACAGGTCCACGTAATCCATGCCCAGGTTCTGCAGGCTCTTGTTGATCATGCGCTCGATGTGCTGCTGTCCGGTGATGCCGCTTTCGATTTCCTCCTGGGTGCGGGGCAGAAATTTCGTGGCCACAACGACCTCGTCACGCTTCGCGAAGTCCCGCAAGGCGCGGCCCACGTACTGCTCACTGGTGCCGCTCTGGTAGGCGATGGCCGTGTCGTAAAAGTTGATGCCCGTTTCCAGCCCGTGCCGGATGATTTCCCGGGAGTGTTCCTCATCCAGCGTCCAGGCATGCTGTCCCTGCCCGGCGTCGCCAAAGCCCATGCACCCCATGCAGATGCGGGAAACGGTCAGATCGGATGTACCCAGCTTTGTGTATTTCATGGATTAAGCCTCCTTTGCGTTCAGCAGTTTTTTCAGACAGGTATAGGTCAGGTCATAGGCGGACTGATAGACATACGGAATACCCGCCTGTGCCATGGCTGCCTTCTGTTTCTCTGTCACACTGGTGTAGGGATAAATGCCGTATATGAATGGGAAGAAAGCATACAGGAACTGCTGACGCTCCGCTTCGTCCATCTCCGGGATGTACTTTTTCACCATCCGGGTGACGGCATCAAGCGACGAACCATAGGCCACCTTAAACTTCGCAAGCTGCTCCGGACGGGAATTGGCCTCCATATCGTAAAGGTTCATGGACAGCAGCCGAAGCAGCCGAGGCCTGTCTGCGAGAGTGCGGGCCAGCGTCTGGGCCAGCTCATTGCTGGTCATGGAAACTTTCTCAGCCATCACAGCGTTCATCGTGTCCACCCAAAGCTCATATTCCCTTTGCAGCAGCGCCAGGAAGATTTCTTCCTTCGTCTCGAAGTAATTATAGATCGAGGTGCGGGTAAAGCTGGTGGCCGCGCCGATCTCCTTGATGGTAATGTCCTTGAAGCTCATGGTTTCGTAGAGCCTCGCACAAGCCTCAATGATCTCTTCCTTACGGGCTGCCGTCAGCGCCGGTGAACCTCTCGACATGGGCTAACTCTCCTTACAGCAAAACTGACATCGTGTCAACAATGCACATTCTATCACAATCCTGACACGGTGTCAACATGGTTTTCCTTTATCTTTTTGTCAAATCTCCATGCCGTTGCGGAAGGTGAAGCGGATGCTGCCGTCGGTGTAGACTGTCACATGATCCGGCAGTTTTCCCCAGGTCTCCGGATTGAATTTCGTCACCTTCTGCGGCAGTCCGTGATGGGTGCCGTGAAGTTTTTGGGTGGAGTGTCAGCTAATAAAGGCAGGCGTCAAAAAACTGCCGGAACAGTAAAGCCTGTCCGGCAGCGAACTATGACGGGATACTTGCAGATGATGGTCATACTTTTCGTTCAGCCCGATAGTCCAGCCATTTAAGAACATGCTGGATATAGGCATCCCAGAAATACCAGTCGTGGATGCCTTCATGGAAACTGTTCTTTTCAGCTTTTCAGACTTGAATTCCATCTGCATCAGTGCCATCGTTTCAACCTCCTGCGGCCAACATATAGGTGACGTTTTTCATTTTCTATGATCGGCTTTCTAATCTGCGGCAACAGGCACCGAAATCCTTGTCGGGGCCTGCCTGGGTTTCACTTTCAATACCAGTCATGCTTTTCGCCGCGATCCAGCGCAGCGATTTGATCCATCTCCTCCTGCGTCAGCTCAAAGCAAAACAGGTCGAGATTCTCCCGGATATGATCCGGGTTGGAGGAGCCAGGTATTACCACCACCCCGCGCTGCAAATCCCAGCGGAGGATGACCTGCGCGGCGGATACGCCGTGTGCGCTGGCAATGGCGGTGATGGTTTCATCCGTCAGCAGTTCCTTTGTATAGCCCCGTCCGCCCAAGGGGTACCAGCACTGCACAACAATACCTTTCTCCTGAATGAAGGGCACGACTTCCTGCTCCTGATAATAAGGGTGGATCTCGTTTTGCACCAGAGCGGGCATGATGTTCACCTGCGGCAGGAAATCCGCCAGCTCTTCGATGTACCAGTTGGACAGCCCAAGGGAGCGGATCTTGCCTTCTTGGACGTACTTTTCCATAGCAAGATAAGCCTTGACATCATTGCCGCCAGGATGATGCAGGAGCATCATGTCGATATAGCCGATGTTCAGCTTCTCCAGGGCCATGTCAATGGCCGCCTCCGGATCGCTGAACTGATTGGGATAGATTTTTGTGATGACAAAAATTTCCTCCCGGGGGACGCCGTATTCCGCCATGGCGCGGCGAACGCCTTCGCCGACGGCTTCCTCGTTGCCGTACATGTAGGCCGTATCAATGAGCCTGCCCCCGTTTTCGATCAGCGTCATGACGGAGTTCACGCAGGTGTCGTGATCCAGCGCATAGGTGCCAAGCCCCATGATGGGCATGGTATAGCCGCTGTTCAGCAATACGGTTTTGTTTTCAAAATCGAATACGCCGGTCATTTCTTCCCCCAGGCAAGGCATGTGCGCCAGAAGAACACAAAGCATCAGGATACATACGATTGCTTTTTTCATGGGAAAGCTCTCCTGCATTTCAGCCCAGCTTCTGAGAAAAATCCGCCAGCACCTCGGAGATTTTGATCTGCTGCGGGCAGACCTGCTCACAACTGCGGCACTGCAGGCAGGCGGAGGGCAGCTTATCGGCAGGCAGCGCGCTCAGCGCCATGGGGGCGATGAAGCCGCCGCCGGTGTAGGCGTGCTCGTTGTACAGGGAAAGCAAACGCGGAATATCCAGACTCATGGGGCAATGGCTGACGCAGTAATGGCAGGCTGTGCAGGGCACGGTGCCGCGGGAGAGCATCCGGGCTGCGACGTCCATTAGCGTTTTCATTTCCGCTTCTGTCAGAGGTTTGTCTTCCGCAAAGGTCTTGAGGTTCTTCTCCAGCTGCTCCTGGTTGGACATACCGGAGAGGATCACGGTCACAGACGGGATGCTCTGCAGGAAGCGGAAGGCCCAGGCAGGGATTTCCTCATCCGGGCGGAACGCTGTCAATGCCGCCTCATGCTCCGGCTGCAGCTTAGCCAGCTTGCCGCCGCGCAGGGGCTCCATCACCCAGACCGGAATGCCCCACTTGCGGAGCAATTCTACCTTCTCCTTGCCGTGCTGGAACGTCCAGTCCAGATAGTTCAGCTGCAGCTGGCAGAATTCCATGTCCTTGCCGTAGGCGTCCAGGAAACGCTTGAGCACATCCAGTTCCCCATGGCAGGAAAAACCCAGATGTTTGATGCGGCCCTGGCGCTTCTGCGCCATCAGGTAGCTGTAGATGCCGTATTTTTCATCGTCCAGATAGGCGTCGATGTTCATCTCGCACACGTTGTGGAAGAGATAGAAGTCGAAGTAGTCCACACCCAGCTTTTCCAGCTGGCGGGGGAAGATCTCCCTGACCTTGCTCCAGTTGGAAGCGTCATAGCCGGGGAACTTTGTGGCCACATAGAAGCTGTCCCGCGGATAACGGGCCAGCGCTTTGCCCATCACGGTTTCGGAGTTCTCGCCGTGATAGCCCCAGGCAGTGTCATAATAGTTGATGCCGTTTTGCATGGCTGTGTCCACCATGCGCAGGGCGGCGGCTTCGTCGATCCGGCTGTCATCTCCATCAAGCACCGGCAGACGCATCGCGCCAAACCCCAGCGCGGAAAGCTTCAGTCCCTGAAAATCCCTGTAAATCATGTTTCCGTCCTCCTCATGTTTATTATGGTTCAGGCTTCCCATACCGCCTTATTCAACGGAGATGGTGATGGTCACATCACCGCGGCTGAGCAGCTCCCGCATTCCCTCAGCAGATTGATCGGTGATCCTTCCAAGCCGGGTGTAGGCCCAGGAATTACTGCCGTAAAACACCACCAACTGGCTGCTGGAATAGAGTACGATGTCGCCGGAAGAGGTATTGGTTTGCACGTCATGGCTGGCCAGGCGCTGACCAATGGAACCCACCTGTTCAAACCCGCCGTACATGGACATCTGGATCGTCAGGCCGTTCTGCGCCAGCTCTTTCAGCGCTTCCACGGATTCATTGTTTTCCCAGGCCACTTCCACGGGCGTATCGCCGATTCTCATCTTCATTTGGGTCTGCACTTCCTTCGTCTGGTTTTCGATCCGGCTGTCCAGGTAAGACAGGATATAGGCAATGGCCTCTTCAAAAGGCTGACCGAAGAATTCAT
>CADBCX010000052.1 GCA_902793245.1 uncultured Eubacteriales bacterium
TCCGGGCTGAGATCAGCCGAAACGAGCAATCTCGCCATGAAGGCGAGTTGCGACGATTGAGGCTGCGGAAACTCAGTACCCTGGTGGGGTGCGGGGCAAAGCCCCGCCGTTCCCTTTCGTCGCGTAAAGTACCCTTTAAGCCACGACTGAATAATTACTTGCTTTGTTAGAATTTACGCCTTCTCCGCCATCATGGACACGATCTCGTTGCTGCGGGCGATGAAGTCCTTGAGGTCTTCCGCTTCGAGGGGACGGCTGGACAGGCGGGCCAGGTCGAACAGCTGCCTGCACAGCAGGTGGCTCACGTCGCCTTCCTCCATGGACGCCAGGGCGCGGATGGTGGGGCACAGGCGGTTCAGCACCAGGGTGTACTTGGAGGGGAAGCCGAAGTCCTGGCCGTAGATGGCGCTCATTTCCTTGTAGCGGCGCACCTGCTCCTCCTCGGTCAGCATCACGGGCAGGTTGTGGTCGCTGAGGGCTTCGATCCTGACGGTCAGCTCCTGGTCGTTCAGGGCGTTGCGGAACAGGGTTTCCATCTGCTTTTGGTCGATGTCCTTGCCCTCTTCGCTTTCCTCGGTGAGACCCGCCACATCGGCGTCCACCCGGGCGAACTGCAGGCCCTCGTTGCCGCCGCCGAACTCCATGAAACTCATGAAGTTCATGTCGATCAGGGTGTCCATCACCACCACGTCAATGCCCTTGTCGGTGTACAGCGCCACGGCCGCGGCCTGGCGGTTCGCTTCGGTGGTGTAGTACACCTTCTTTTCCGCCTTGCCCTCGTTGCGGGAGTGATACTCGTCCAAGGTCAGGTATTCGCCTTTGGTGGTCTTGAACAGCAGGCTGCCCTTCACCATGTCGTAGAACTTGCTGTCCCGCACGCAGCCGTACTTCACGAAGGGATGAATGTCGTCCCAGTAGGTTTCGTACTGCTTGCGCTCGGTGTTGAACAGGCCGTTCAGCTTGTCCGCCACCTTCTTGGTGATGTGGGCGGAGAGCTTCTTCACGTACCCGTCGTTTTGCAGGAAGGAACGGGAAACGTTCAGGGGCAAATCCGGGCAGTCGATAACGCCCTTCAGGAGCATCAAAAATTCAGGGATGACTTCCTTGATGTTGTCCGCCACGAACACCTGGCGGTTGAACAGCTTGATTTCGCCCTCCTGGCCGCCAAAGTCCCGCTTGATGCGGGGGAAGTACAGGATGCCTTTCAGGTTAAAGGGGTAGTCCACGTTCAGGTGTACCCAGAACAAAGGCTCCTCAAAGGTGTGGAACAGCTTGCGGTAGGTTTCCTTGTATTCTTCCTCGGTGCAGTCCTTGGGGTTTTTCAGCCACAGGGGATGGGTGTCGTTGATGGGCTTTTCTTCCTTGGCTTTTTCTTCTTCCGCCGTGCCGGTGGGCTCGTCGGGGTCTTTCTTGGTTTCGTCCTTGTTCAGGTCTTGCAGGTAGATCGGCACGCTCATGTAGCCGCAGTACCGGTCCAGCACTTCGCGCACCCGGTAGCCGTCCAGGAATTCCTTTTCCTCGTCGGTGATGTGCAGGATGATGGTGGTACCGCGCTCGGTGCGGCCGCCGTCCCGCATGGTGAAGGCCATGCCGTCCTCGCTCTCCCAGAGCACGGGGGCCGCGCCGTCCTGGTAGGACAGGGTGTCGATGGTCACTTTGTCTGCGGCCATGAAGGCGGAATAGAAACCCAGGCCGAAGTGGCCGATGATGCCGCCCTTGTCGTCGCCGGTGTAGTTCTTGAGGAATTCCTCAGCGCTGGAGAAGGCCACCTGATTGATGTACTTTTCCACTTCCTCGGCGGTCATGCCGATGCCGTTGTCGGTGAAGCGTAGCTCGCCCGCGTCCTTGTCCACGGTGACGGTGACGCGCAGGTCTTCGTCGGTGTCGGCGTGGAGCATCTTGTACTTGGTGATGGCGTCGCAGCCGTTGCTGACCATCTCGCGGATGAAAATGTCCTTATCGGAATACAGCCAGCGCTTGATCACCGGCATGATATTTTGCGCGTGAATCGAAATATTGCCCTTGTTTTCCATGTATGTCAGCCTCCAATATTGGGTAATCGAATGGGCGAAAACGGCTTCGCCGCCGCGCCTGATAATATTATATCACGCGCTTTTCCAAAAAGCAAGCAAATTTTAGCACTCAATCAAAAAGAGTGCTAACAAAACGTCTGTCATTCTCTGCTGCGAAAAAGAAGCCTTTGACATGCAGCGGGGTATCTTATATAATATAAGCAACTGAAAACCCGTCCGGGTTTCGGATTCTATGGCAGGAGGAACAATAATATGCGCAATCGAATGTTTGCCGCGCTGATGGCGCTGGTGATGCTGCTGTCGCTTGTTCCCGCGGCACTGGCGACCACCGTGGAAGTGACCGCCGTGACCGGCACCGGCACAGCGAAAGGCTTTGGCGGCGACGTGACCGTGACCGTCACCCTGATAGACGGCGAAATCGCTTATGTGGAAACCACCGGCGACGGCGAAACCGCGGGCATCGGCGGCAACATCATCAACGAATGGCCCGAAGCCTTTGTGAACGCCAACGGCATCGTGGACACCTACACCGGGGCCACCTTCGCCCATATCACCCGCGCGGGCGTGATCGAGGCGGCGCGGCTGGCCCTGCAGAACGCCGGCGTGAACCCCGACGATTATATGCGGGAGGCCAACGCCGAAGCGTCTGAGGACGTGGTTCTGGACGCCGACATCGTGATCGTGGGCGCGGGCGGCGCGGGCATGACCGCCGCCATCGCAGCCGCGGACGCGGGCAAGAAAGTGGTCGTGCTGGAAAGCCAGCCCGCCGTGGGCGGCAACTCCGTCAAGTCCACCGGCGGCATGAACGCCGCCAAGACCGTGTATCAGGACAAGAACGAATTCGGCGAAACCGCGGGCCTGGAAAAGACCCTGAAAGCCGCCGAAGCCTATGCGGACAACGAGCTGATCACCAGCTCCGCCAGCATCGTGAAATCCCAGTGGGAAGCCTGGCAGGCCAATCCCGACGGATACTTTGACTCCATCCAACTCTTCGCCCTGGACACCATGATCGGCGGCAAGGGCATCAACGACCCCGAGCTGGTAAAGACCCTGGTCAACAACAGCGCCGACGCCATTTCCTGGCTGGAGACCGTGGGCATCAGCCTGAACAACGTGGCGGCTTTCGGCGGCGCGTCCGTCAAGCGCATCCACCGTCCTGTGGACGAAAACGGCAAGGTAGTTTCCGTGGGCGCTTACATCGTGCCCCGGCTGGAAGCGGCCATGAAAGAGCGCGAGAACATCACCCTGTGCCTGGAAACCACCGCCACCGAGATCCTGACCAATGAAGCGGGCGCGGCTGTGGGCGTCAAGGCCGTGGGCAAAACCGGCAACACCGTCACCGTGAACGCCCAGGCGGTCATCCTGGCTACCGGCGGCTTCGGCGCGAACCTGGAGATGGTGGTGCAGTACAAGCCCGACCTGGCCGGGTTCATGACCACCAACGCCTCCGGCATCCAGGGCCAGGGCATCCTGATGGCGCAGAAGCTGGGCGCGGCCACCGTGGACATGGAGCAGATTCAGATTCATCCCACCGTCCAGGCCGACACCGCTTCCCTCATCACCGAAGGCCTGCGCGGCGACGGCGCTGTGCTCATCAACGCCAACGGCGAACGCTTCATCGACGAAGTGGGCACCCGCGACGTGGTGTCCGCCGCCGAAATCGCCCAGCCCGGCTCCTTCTCCTGGCTGGTGGTGGATCAGAAGATGGTGGACGCTTCCTCCGTCATTCAGGGCTACATCAAGCGCGGCCTGATGCTCCAGGGCGACAGCTACGAAGCCCTCGCCCAGGAACTGGGCATCCCCGCCGACGCCTTTACAGCCACCATGGAAAAGTGGAATGGCTACGTAGCCGAGAAGAACGACCCCGACTTTGGCCGCACCTCCTTCGCCAACCCGCTGGACACCGCGCCTTATTATGCCGTGAAAGTCACCGCGGGCATCCACCACACCATGGGCGGCCTGAAGATCGACCCCGAAACCCACGTGCTGAACGCTGACGGCCAGATCATCCCCGGCCTCTTCGCGGCGGGCGAAGTCACCGGCGGCGTCCACGGCGCGAACCGCCTGGGCGGCAACGCTGTGGCTGACATCATCGTCTTTGGCCGCATCGCCGGCGAACAGGCCGCGGCGTATGTGAAGTAAGGGAAATAAATAGCCTTCCCCTTGAGGGGAAGGTGTCAGGCGCGGAACCAACTTGGCTCAATGTGACGGAGATATTTCGCGCCTGACGGATGAGGTGTTGCAGCCAATGAGCGGACAAGTGGCTTGGCTACATTCCAGCAATCCACCTCATCCGAGCCGCGCGAATGGACTTGGTCACTCTCTCCATCTTTGTTTCGCGCGGCCCACCTTCCCCTCAAGGGGAAGGCTTTTGGAAACGCCCCTGCTCCGATGACCGGAGCAGGGGCGTTTTGTCGTTATGCCTGTTTCAGCAAATCGTTGTAGAGCGCCGTTATCACTTGGAGCGCTTTCAAGTTGCCTTCATTGTCTTCTTCCGAATAATCGAAGCACGGAATGATATCGTTCATCTTATCCAGGATCATGCGGGTTCTTTCCGTTTTGCCCGCTTCGGAACCGGTGGAAAAGCGGTCGTTATAGATGCGCTCCAGGAAGCTGAGCTGCTGCTGAAGCGTTTTTTCCCTTTCGACGAACATATCGCCAATTGCTTTTGAACGCGCCATGGCGTCGGGGCTCTCCGGCAGTCCGTCCACGATATGAATCGCCTGCGCCAAATCCTGCATCTCGCTCCGAAGGGCGTCCATCCTTTCAAGCAGCTTTTCCAGCGTCAATCCGTTCTCGGGGATTGCCTGTTCTTTCTTTTCTTCCATGATTGTATCCTCCGTTTGTATCGGCGGACACGCGAGACAGATCGTCCGTTCATCCAGCCAGCGCGCCCTGCCTTTTTTCACAAGACCGTTGGCTCTTTTCAGCCACGTCGATTCGTATGCTTTCCCGGTTTCATCCACCACAATCACGTTTTTTTCGATGGGTATCCTCCCCCTTGCGGTGTGCGCCTGCCGTTTTTTGTGATGGGTGCCGTCCCCAAGGCTTGATTTTATTATAGAGTAACAGGCGTGCTTCGTCAAGGGATACAGCGGGAAGCCGCCCTGAAAGAAACGTCATACGGCACAACAGAAAAGCCTTTCAGAAAACAATTGCCTTTCCTGAATAATATGGTATAATTCTGGTTGAGAAACAAAGCGGCACTAAAACAGGCAGGCAGGAATACATGAGAGCAGCAGACTGTCCCATGGGCGGCATTGTCCATTTTGGCAAATACAAACAGTTTACGGGAGCCAGACCAACACCCATTGAATGGCGTGTCCTTTCAAACAATGGCCATTATGCGGCAATGGTCAGCGTGTATGCCCTTGATTGCGTACAATATCATGACAAATTTGAAAGCGTCAACTGGGAAACATGCTCCCTCAGGCGGTGGATGAATCTGTACTTTCTGAACACCGCGTTCACATTGGAGGAACAGGCGCGGCTTGAAGCGGCTGATTCGGGGGACAAAGTCTGCCTGATGAGCGCAGAGGAAGCAAAAATCTATTTCTATTCTGACCAGGATCGTATCTGCAAGGGAACGGAATACGCGGAGGAACGGGGCGCATGCATAAGCGTAACGGATGCGTGTTTGTGGCTGCTGCGGTCTTCGTATGAGAATAGCTCATACGCCAGTTATGTGTCTTTTGGCGGAAACATCGTTGAAGACGGAAATGCGGTGGATTTTGCCCATATGGCGATACGGCCGATGATACTCCTGCTTTTGGAATCATAAAAGACAAATCCAAAACAAAGAACACACCCCGATCCGGGATGTGCTCTTTGTTTGTATACGGATATGCGTCGCGATAACGGTTATTTTGCCGCGGGGATTTCTCCGGCCCTGGTGAGGGCGATTTTGGTGATGACGGGGCCGATGAGTTCAAACACCAGCACGCCGGCCAGCACGATGGTGTTCACCTGCGCGCCCAGGGTGGGGAACCGGGCGGATACCAGCGCCGCCATACCGATGGCAACACCAGCCTGGGGCAGCAGGGTCAGGCCCAGGTAATGGCGGATGTGCTGATCCGCTTTCACGCACACAGCGCCCAGCCAGGTGCCGCCCCATTTGCCGATGGAGCGCAGCAGCAGGTAGGCCACGCCGATGAGGCCCACGCTGGGCAGCACGGACAGATCCAGGTCCGCGCCGGAAAGCACGAAGAACAGCAGGAACAGCGGCGGGGTGAAGCGGTTGCACTGCTCGATCAGCACTTCCCGCTGCTGGCTCAGGTTCACCATCATCGCGCCGATCATCATGCACACCAGCAGGGAGGACAGGTTCAGGATGTCGCACAGGCCTACACCCGCCAGCACTAGGGCGATGGACAGGGCCAGCTTGTTGCCCCGGCTGGCGAAGAACCGCGCGCCGAAGGCCAGCAGCCAGCCCAGCGCCGCGCCGAGGGCGAAGCTGCCCACGATCTCGATGAGGGGTGTCAGCAGCATGCTGGATATAGTGACTTCCCCGCCCAGCATCCCCTGAGCGACGGCGGCGGAAATGCTGAACACCATCAGGCCCAGGGCGTCGTCCATGGCGACCACGGGCAGCAGCATCTGGGTCACCGGGCCGTTGGCCTTGTACTGACGCACCACCATCAGCGTGGCGGCGGGAGCGGTGGCCAGGGCAATCGCGCCCAGCAGCAGAGCCAGGGGCACATCCACCCCGAAGGCAATCAGGCCCGCGTCCACGCACACGGCGGTCATGATGCCCTGGAAAGCGGTGATGGTCAGCGGCGCTTTGCCGATCTTTTTCAGGTAGCTCAGCTTGAATTCGCCGCCGATGGAATAGGCGATGAAGCCCAGGGCCGCTTCGGAGATGATGCCCATGGACTCCGCCTGCTCTTTGGAAATGACGCCCGCCACGCAGGGGCCGATGATGAGGCCCGCCACCAGGAAGGCGGTCACGTTGGGTAATTTGACAAGTTTCGCGGCGCGGCTCATGATCAAGCCCGCCATCATGGTAATGCCGACCAGCAGCAGGGTGTTCATTTCTTCTTTTCCAGTCCTTCCACCATAGTGAGCGGCATGGCGAACATGATGCCGCTGTCGGGCTGGTCCAGCCCGCCCGTCACCTGATTGACGATCTTCCGCGCCTTATCCACCTGTTCATCGGGCAGCACCATGAAGATGGTCTTGCTGATGCGGTGTTCCGGCTCCATAATGGCGCGCAGGCCATAGAAAATGGGCATTTCATCCTCGGTGTGGAGGATGCGGGCCATGCCCCGGCTGTCCAGCACGGTGGCTCCCCGCAGGCCCTGATTGGAAAATTCCTGCAATAAGCTTTCCAGATACTCCGTCCGGTTGAGCACGAATACGAATACCTGCATGATTCTTCTTCCTTTCATGGGTTTTGCGCTCTCGCGCGCTCCATATTGTATGCCTGTTCCGATGAAAATGCAAGCGATTTTGAGGGAATTTGCCGAAAAAAGGCGGAGCCTTTCAGCTCCGCGGGGATTATTTGGGATGATACAGGTTTGAGCTCTGGTACTGGGGGTCGCAGGTCAGGTTGATTTTCAGGCGGCGGAAGATGTTTTCGTCCACGGGAGAGAGAATCACGGTGGAGTGGGCCTCGCAGCCTTCCAGCTTTTTCAGCTGGGCCATGGCGTGGGCGGCGTTGGGGTCGGTGGCGGCGCAGATGGAGAGGGCCACCAGGATTTCATCAGAGTGCAGCCGGGGGTTGTGGTTGCCCAGATACTGGCATTTCAGGGTTTGGATGGGCTCGATGACCGAGGGCGAAATCAGATGCAGGCGCTTTTCGATATTGCCCAGAGCTTTGACCGCGTTCAGCACAGCGGCGGCGGAGGGGCCCAGCAGGTCGCTGGTTTTGCCGGTGACGATTTTCCCATCGGGCAGCTCGATCGCCAGCGCGGGCAGGCCGGTGGCCTCCGCCCGCTCCCGGGCCGCGCCGATCACGGGCCGGTCATCGTCGGTCAGGTGCATGGATTGCAGCAGCGTTTGCAGCTTTTCCACCTCGTGGGCTTCCGCGTGGCCGGTGCGCAGGCCGCATCGGGCGGTATAATAGCGGCGGATGATCTCCTGGCAGGCCGCGTCACAGCAAACCTGATCGTCGATGATGCAGTTGCCCACCATGTTGACGCCCATATCCGTGGGGGATTTATAGGGGGATTTGCCATAGATGGATTCAAACAGCGCGTTGAGCACCGGGAAAATTTCGATGTCGCGGTTGTAGTTGACTGTGGTTTTGCCGTAGGCTTCCAGGTGGAAAGGGTCGATCATGTTCACGTCGTCCAGGTCAGCGGTGGCGGCCTCATAAGCCAGGTTCACGGGATGCTTGAGGGGCAGGTTCCAGATGGGGAAGGTTTCAAACTTGGCATAGCCCGCGTTGATGCCCCGGGTATGCTCCTGGTACAATTGGCTTAAGCAGGTGGCCATCTTGCCGCTGCCGGGGCCGGGGGCCGTGACCAGCACCAGGGGCCGGCTGGTCTCGATATAGTCGTTGCGGCCAAAGCCCTGCTCGCTGACGATCAGCCTGATGTTGTAGGGGTAACCCTCGATGGGGTAATGGCGGTACACCCGGATGCCCAGCTCTTCCAGACGCGCCTTGAAGTTGACGGCGGCGTGCTGTTCCTGCCAGCGGGTGATGACCACGCTGCCCACGTACAGGCCGATATTGCGGAAGGAGTCGATCAGGCGCAGCACATCCGCGTCGTAGGTGATGCCCAGGTCGCCCCGCAGCTTGCTCTTTTCGATATCGTCCGCGTTGATGGCGATCACCAGCTCGGCCTGGTCCTTCAGGTTCAGCAGCATGGACATTTTGCTGTCCGGCCGGAAGCCCGGCAGCACCCGGGAAGCGTGGTTGTCGTCAAACAGCTTGCCGCCCAGCTCCAGGTACAGCTTGCCGCCAAACTGGCTGATCCTCTCCCGGATGTGCTGTGACTGCATCGCGGTGTATTTGTCATGGTCGAATCCGATGCGCATCTTTCGTTCCCTCCCTCTATGCTGGCCGCCGCAACGAAAAAAACTCAACCCGGAAATTATACCATGCATCGGCTGAGGAAACAAGCGACGATCTGGTTTCTTTTTGTATGTTTCGTTTGGTGAACGTTACGATTCAGGTAACGGGAATTATCCGGGGAAAAACCCTTCTTCCAAAAATGCAGGAAGATGGGTGTGTTCACACGACCGGTCCATGGCGCGTTTCGGATCGTGTGAACACACCCATAGCATTCCGCACGGCCCCTTACGGGCAGGGGCCGTTTTTCTTTTGGAGGGATTCCAGCGGGTCGGTCAGCAGCCGCTTGTAGATGCCGGTGAAGCGGCGGCTTTCCCGCTGCGCCCATTCCGAGTTGCCGCTTTGGCGGATGCAGAGGGCGAGGCGGACCATTTGGTTCCATTCCCGGCTGACGGAACCAATGGCAGTGTTGGCGGTGGGGTCTGCGCGGTGATTCATGAAGCATACCTCCTCAAAAGGGCGGAAAAAAACCACCCTGGAATGGATAGACTCGTCCCCGAGCCTTCACATTCTGGGTGGTTCATTGCTTCATGAATCCGTTCCCTTCTGGGAACAACGATATATTACCACCAATTTGTCAGTTTGTCAACCGTTTTTTCCAACCGCGAGGATCACTGCTCGTCCAGGATCTTCATGAACTCCTCGCCGGTGATGGTTTCCTTTTCCAGCAGGTAGGCTGCCAGCCTGTGCAGCTGGTCGATATTCTCGGACAGGATCTGGCGGGCAGTATCGTGGGCCTGCTTGATGATCTTGTTCACTTCCGCGTCGATCTTGGTGGAGGTCTCGGCGGAGCAGGCCAGGGAGGTGTCGCCGCCCAGGTACTGGTTGGTGACGGTTTCCAGGGCCACCATGTCGAACTGGTCGCTCATGCCGTAGCGGGTCACCATGGCGCGGGCCAGGCGGGTGGCCTTCTCAATGTCGTTGGACGCGCCGGAGGTGACGGAGTGGAAAATCAGTTCCTCCGCCGTGCGCCCGCCGGTGAGGGTGCAAAGCTGGTTCATGGCGTCCTCTTTGGAGAGCAGCACCCGCTCGTCCTCCTCCACCTGCATGGTGTAGCCTAAAGCCCCGGAGGTGCGGGGGATGATGGTGATCTTCGTCACCGGCGCGGAGTGCTTCTGCTTCGCTGCTACCAGCGCGTGGCCGATTTCGTGGTAAGCGATGATCTTCTTTTCCTTGTCGGAAATCACCGCGCCCTTGCGCTGATAGCCCGCGATGACGGTTTCCACGCTCTCCTCCAGGTCGTTCTGTTGGATGGAGGTGTGGCCCATGCGCACGGCGCGCAGGGCGGCTTCGTTGATGATGTTGGCCAGCTCCGCGCCGGACGCGCCGGAGGTGGCCTTCGCCACGGCGGAGAGGTCGATGCCCCCGTCCATCTTCACGGCCTTGCTGTGCACCTTCAGGATGGCAAGGCGGCCTTGCAGGTCGGGCAGCTCCACGGGAATGCGGCGGTCAAACCGTCCGGGCCGCAGCAGCGCGGGGTCGAGGATGTCGGGCCGGTTGGTGGCGGCCAGGATGACCACGCCCTTCTTGCCGTCGAAGCCGTCCATTTCGGCCAGCAGCTGGTTCAGGGTCTGTTCCCGTTCGTCGTTGCCGCCGGGGATGCCGCCGTTGTCGCGCTTCTTGCCGATGGTGTCGATTTCGTCGATGAACACGATGCAGGGGGCCTTTTCCTCCGCCTGCTTGAACAGGTCGCGGACCTTCGCCGCGCCCATGCCCACGAACATTTCCACGAACTCGGAGCCGGAAATGGAGAAGAAGGGCACCTTCGCTTCCCCAGCTACGGCCTTGGCCAGCAGGGTTTTACCGGTGCCGGGAGGGCCCACCAGCAGCGCGCCCTTGGGCAGCTTCGCGCCGATGGCGGCGTACTTGTCCGGGTCATGCAGGAAGTCCACGATCTCGGTGAGCGCTTCCTTGGCCTCGTCCTGGCCCGCCACGTCGGCGAAGGTCTTGCCGGTCTGGGATTCGATGTAGATTTTCGCGTTGGATTTGCCCAGCGCCAGGGCTTCGCCGCCGAAGCGCTTGCCCATGCTGCGCATCAGCCATTGCCCCACCAGGAAAAACAGGCCCATGGGCAGGATGAAGGACAGCAGGAAGCTCAGCAGCGGCGACGCCTGGGTGGGGATTTCCGCGGCGAACTTGACATCGTGGCTCAGCAGCCGTTCGGTCAGGCCCGTGTCGCCTTCCCAAATGCCGGTTTTAAAGAGCATCAGGCGGTCGTTCTCGTCCTTGGCGGTGAACATGAGCATGTTGTCCTGCTGGCTCACCTCCTGCACCTTGCCCTCGTCCACAAGCCTCACGAACTCGTCATAGGGCACTTCCTTCACCTGGGGCTGCAAAAGCGCCGGGAACACGAATATATTCAGCAGCAAAATGATAATCAGCGCAATGCCGTAATAATACAGCATGGATTTCTTTTGGTTTGGCTGTTCTTTCATAGCAGCATCCTCCTTCGCCGCTATTATGGACCCAAGGTAAAAGAAAGTCAAGGGTATGCCACAAAGCCGCCTTGATTGCCCGCTGAAAGGATGGCTTGACAGGGCGGGAAAGTATCTTTATACTGAGGATCAGATGTTGATTGGGCATTTTATGGGAGAACGAGAGTACAGAGTGCAGAGTGTAGATGATATAGTGAACATGCTGCGGGGTCCGTATTGGCCGACTAAATAAATCTGTACTCTGTACTTTGCACTCTGTACTCTCGTCTTTTCTCAGATACGAATGGAGGAATCCGCATGACATACTTTCTCACCAGCAGCCCCTTCGGGGTGGGAAGCCCCTACCTGAACCCGGCGAATCATTTTATTGAATTATTGCGGGAAGCGCTGGCTTCACCCTGCGCAGCGGTGTTCGTATGCGCCGACCCGGACAGGCACGCTTTCACCGACCACATCGCCCTGGATATGAAAAACGCCCTGAATGCGGCAGGCTTTTTCTTTTCTTCCTTTGATATTCTGGACGGGCGGAACATGTGGGATGCAAATTCGCTGGTGAAAAATGCCGGGCTGCTGGTGTTGGCGGGGGGCCACGTACCCACCCAGAACGCTTTCTTTCAGCAATGCGGATTAAAGGCCGCGATGCGGGGTTTTGATGGCGTGGTCATCGGCATCAGCGCGGGCAGCATGAACTGCGCGGAGACCGTCTACGCCCAGCCGGAGGAGCCGGGGGAAGCCGTATCCCCGACTTACCGCCGTTTTCTGCCCGGCTTGGGGATCACGAAAACCATGCTGCTGCCGCACTACCAAATGGTAAAGGATGACATGCTGGACGGGATGCGCCTGTTCGAGGATATCACATATGCCGACAGCTTTGGCCGCGTCTTCCACGCCATTCCCGACGGCAGCTATCTGCTGGGCAGGGAAGGCAGGGAAACCATTTTCGGCCCTTGCTTCCGCATTTCAGGCGGAGAAATGCGGCAAGTTAGCCGGGAGGACGAAGCATATACAGTACAAAACAATTGACAAACAAGGAAAGAAAAGGTAAAATAAACACCAGAAAATACAGAAATAACCACTCTGCGTTCAAGGAGGAAAAGCATATGCGGAAAACGAAAATCATCTGCACCATCGGCCCTGCCAGCGAAACGGAAGAAGTGCTGGAAAGCATGATGCTGGCGGGCATGAACGTGGCCCGGATCAATTTTTCCCACGGCACCCACACGGAACACGCCGAAAAAATCCGCCGCGTCAAGGCAGTGCGTGAAAAGCTGAACCTGCCCGTGGCCATCATGCTGGACACCAAAGGCCCGGAGTACCGCATCAAAACCTTTGCCGACCATAAAATCACGCTCCGGGAAGGCGACCTGTTCACCCTCCATGTGGACGATGTGGAGGGCAATGAGCGTCAGGTGTCCGTGACCTACCAGGATCTCAACAAAGACCTGAACGTTGGCGACCGGGTGCTGGTCAACAACGGCCTGATCGCCATGGATGTGGTGGAAATCGAAGGCCCGGAAATCCGCTGCCGCGTGAAGGCGGGCGGCGAGCTTTCCGACCGGAAGAGCATGTCCTTCCCCGGCAAGGTGCTGAATCAGGTGTATCTCAGCGAACAGGACAAGCAAGACCTGCTGTTCGGCATTGAGCATGACGTGGATTACGTGGCCTGCTCCTTTGTGTCCCGGAAGCAGGATCTGCTGGACCTGCGCGCTTTCGTGGACGAACACGGCGGCCAGAAACTGAGCCTGATCGCCAAGATCGAGAACCAGAGCGGCATCGACAACATCGAAGAAATCTGCACCGCCTGCGAGGGCATCATGATCGGCCGCGGCGATATGGGCGTGGAAATCCCCTATGAGGAGCTTCCCGCCGTGCAAAAGCACCTGATCGACAAATGCCGCCTGATCGGCAAGCGCGTCATCACCGCCACAGAAATGCTGGAATCCATGATTCACAACATCCGCCCCACACGGGCCGAAATCTCCGACGTGGCGAACGCCGTGTACGACGGCACCAGCGCCATCATGCTCTCCGGAGAAACGGCGGCGGGCAAGTATCCTGTACAGTCTGTGGCGGTGATGGCGAAAATCGCCGAGGCCACCGAGACGAAAATCGACTACGCCCAGCGCTTCCGCACCTCCGAATTTATCACGCATAACATGGTGGACGCCATTTCCCACGCCACCTGCGGCATGGCCATCGACATCGGGGCCAAGGCCATCGTGGTCTGCTCCCTCAGCGGCGGCACGGTGCGCATGATCTCCCGCTTCCGCGCGCCCATGGATATCCTGGGCCTCACCACCAGCGAGCACGCCATGCGCCGCCTGTCCCTGTCCTGGGGCGTCACCCCAGCCCTGGCTGAAACCCAAACTTCCACCGATGTGCTGTTCTATGTGGCGAAACAGAAGGCCAAGGAAATGCTCCATCTCCAGCCCGGCGACCGCATCGTGATTACCGGCGGCTTACCCAACGCAAAATCAGGAAATACCAATCTGATTAAGGTCGAAACGATCTGAGCTGATTCTTTCAGCAGCTAAGTTGTGAAGGAAAACGAAGCAGGAACCGCACAGGCCCCTGCTTCGTTTTCCTTTATAACATAACTGTTGACAGTATTACAGCAGCACAATACCTGCTTTTTCGCAAGTTTCGCGGGTGGCGGGGTCCCAATAGGAGGACTGGACTTCGCCGATGTGGGCCTTGCCCAGCAGCAGCATGCACATGCGGCTCTGGCCGATGCCGCCGCCGATGGTGTAGGGCAGCTCGCCCTTCATGAGCGCCTGGTGGAAGGGCAGCTTGCGGCGCTCCTCCTTGCCCGCCAATTTCAGCTGGCGCTTGAGGGACGTGGGCGACACGCGGATGCCCATGGAGGAAATCTCAAAGGCGCAGCCCAGCAGGTCGTTCCAGAACATGATGTCGCCGTTCAACTCCCAGTCGTCGTAGTCCGGGGCGCGGCCGTCGTGGGGCTGGCCGGATTTCAGCTTGCCGCCGATCTGCAAAATGCAGGCGGTCTTGTGCTCCTGCAAATACAGGTTTTCCCGTTCCTTGGGGGTCTTGTCGGGATACATGTCCTCCAATTCCTGGGTGGTCACGAAGGAAACGTCCCGGCACAGGGTGGTTTTCACCGCAGGATATTCCCACTTGATGCGGTCCAGGGTGATGCAGATGGCGGTGACGATGCGCTCCATGGTGTCCTTCAGCAAGTCCATGGTGCGGTCTTTTTCTTCGATCACCTTTTCCCAGTCCCACTGATCCACGTACACGGAATGCAGGTTATCCAGGGTTTCGTCCCGGCGGATGGCGTTCATGTCGGTGTACAGCCCTTCGCCCACGGGGAAGCGGTAGCGGGCCAGGGCGTAGCGCTTCCATTTGGCCAGGGAATGCACTACCTGGGCCAGCTCGCCGGTTTCCAGCATGTCAAAGGACACGGGCCGCTCGACGCCGTTCAGGTCGTCGTTCAGGCCGGAGGCTCCGTCCACGAACAGCGGGGCCGATACGCGCTTTAAATTCAGCGCGTGGCTCAGGTTGCTTTCAAAGGTCTTTTTGATTAAGGCGATGGCTTCCTGGGTTTCATATAAGCTCAGGCTGGATGTATATCCCTTGGGCACGGTCACATGGCTCATTCCGGTTTCCTCCTTGTTATTCACGGGAAAAAGAATAGCAAGAAGGAACGGGTTTGTCAATTCCCGGGGCTGTTTTTCGTGTGTTTTTAATCCTGTTTCACCATTGATACCATTCTTCTTTTAAAATCTTAACAGCTACGTTTTGAAGGGTAACGAAGCAGGGGCCTGTGCGGCCCCTAAACCCTGCACCAAGGCGGCGACCGCCCTGGACCCGCATCTGGCGATATTACGCCGTTGGAATCAATCGACAGCCTCCGCCTGCCGCGCTGGGGTTTACGGAAGCTTGAGGGCTTCTGGCCTAAGAAAGCGAGGAAAAAGCGCTGGGGAAAGGAAAGCTTTAGACCAGTTGGTTCCCGCTTCGGCTTTACAGAGTAAAGCCGAGCGGAATGAGCGTATAAAAGGCTTTCTTTTCCCCAGCGCTTTTTCCTTGCTTTCCCGGATGCTTTGCATCCGGAATGGCGGCTTCGCCGCCGGGCCAGAAGCACAACGGCGTCA
>CADBCX010000053.1 GCA_902793245.1 uncultured Eubacteriales bacterium
GACGCCGTTGTGCTTCTGGCCCGGCGGCGTAGCCGCCAATCCGGATGCAAAGCATCCGGGAAAGCAAGGGAAAAGCGCTGGGGAAAAGAAAGCCTTTTGGGCGCTCATTCCGCTCGGCTTTACTCTGTAAAGCCGAAGCGGGAACCAGCTTGGTTGAGGCTTTCCTTTCCCCAGCGCTTTTCCCTCGCTTTCTTGGGCCAGAAGCCCGCAAACTTCCGTAAACCCCAGCGCGGCAGGCGGAGGTTGTCGGTTTCTTCCAACGGCGTTATTTCGCCAGGTGCGGGTCCAGGGGGATCAACCCCCTGGTGCAGGGTTTAGGGGCCGCACAGGCCCCTGCTTCGTTACCCTTCACAACAAGATTGTTATCAGTATAAAATCCCGGAAGCACGGGTAAGGATGGCTTCCGGGATTGTTTTTGCGTTTGCTATATGTGACCAGATGTAAGCGAGAGTATAAGAGCTATTACAGTTTATTCAGTTCTTCCATCATTGCTTTCCGGCGGCGATAAATTTCACGCCAATCATGTACGATTTTCTGGACAGCTTCCTTGCCTCCGGGCAGAGAACGCATGTGGCGCAGCGTTTTCACCCAATCCTGATAAATCTCCCGGCTTGCGGTGGATGCCGCTGCCGCGTTTATTTCGTGAACATACTTTTCCAGCACTTTCTCTGGAAAGATGGGAAGCAATTCCGCTTCATATTTCCGCAGATTATACAGGCCAGAAGCGGACACCACATTTTCCAGCAGACGGTCATACAGCTTTTCCTCGCTGTATAAAGGGTTCAGCGCATCTTTCGATCTGACGCTGGAAATGATCTCCTCCCGTTTTGCCGGCCATTGGTCTTCGGGAATCTGCCGCTTGTATTCGCGGAATATTTCAAGATCTGCCGGCATGATCCGCGTGACGATCGTCCACAGTTCCTCGCGGTAAGCATCCATTTGCCCAGCCTGCAGATATGCGTCTTTCAGCATCAGATGATAGTCCCGCACGAAACCGGGAGCGTCTTTGGCATCAAGGCGTATGGACTCCTTCAGCACATCAATCAGCGCATCCCATTGCTGTGTGCTCTTGCACGCCTCCATATACTTTTTCCGGATGAAAGGGTACTGCCAATACTTTTTGATAAACGCATCGATTTCATCCTTGGGCTTGTTCATTTGAATCATCAGGGTATAAATCTGCTGAAGATAGTTCTCCGCGTGGTATTTCGTGGTCCAATCCGTTGCGTTGGGATTCACCGCGCCCAGGTACATCTGATACAGCGCGAGCTTTTTTTCCAGATATTCAGGCTTGTCGAATCTTTCCATCAGAATGCTTTCATAGTATTCTTCCAGATAATCGACCATTCGCCCGTCGATGTTGTTCAGGAAATACGCAAACATTTCCTGTTCTGTTTCTGGGTCGCAATCATCCAGTATCTGTTCCCAAATCTCATTGCAGTGCTCTGCAATTTCTGTGATCCCGCCGTCCGAATCGTCCATTTCCACATCATTCAGCGATTCCATCACATGAATCGTTAATTGAAATGCGGCCCGATACTGGCGCCGTTCCAGAAGCGGGTCGATCTCTTCGTCCATCCAATCGCTGATATCTGAGATGAACCTGCTGGCAGTATAATAATCAATAAACCCGTCGTAGCCTCCCGCGTCGTCCACGATTTCATCCAGCCGTTCTTTAGCGGCGGCGAGCATGTCTTCTTCCCGATCCGGATGCAGCATGGCTAAAAACTGCAGCCGGTATTTTTCGCTGCTCCATAGAATATCCGTAAGGAAGCTGCGCACCATGGCGCTTTCGGCATTGTCGATCTCCTTTTTCAGCTGGTCATAGGTCAGCTTTTCTTTCTGCTTGCTTTTTCCATCGTTTTCCCAGGCATACAAAACCGCCGCTATATGCTTGCAATATGCTCCGCCCTCCGCGTATGGACAGGTACATTCCATTTCTTCCACCTGTCCATTTTTCAATTCAATCGTGACCGAATAATCCTCCGACCCTTCCACGGTCGCCTCAATCCCGTCTTTTTCAATGCTGATCTCCGTGACCGCCCCTTCCAGATAATAAGCGTATCCCCGTTCAAGAATGTGCGGCTCAAACAGCTTTTTCCAGTGCATAGCAGCCTCCTTTGTCATGATTTGTCATGAGGGCAATTATGCCTGCAGTTCATCACTGAAATCATTATCATGATCCAAGGGTATCATTTCATCCTTGCTTTACTGTAAGACACGTTATTTATTCGGTATCGGTAAAGAAACTGGGCTTTGTGCTGAAAGTCCCAGGTAAAACAGGCGTGCGCGGATGGCTTGTTCCGGCATATGGTAGCAAGCGGCGATGTCAGCGATGGATTGCCCGCTCAGATAGCGTCTTTTCAGGTCTTCATTGTCCTTGCGGGTACTGTGCTCAGATGATTCAGGATAATTTTCAGCGTTGTCAATCAGCTGCAGCCGCTCCATGCGGAATCGTATACTCCGTTCAGAACGGTGCAAAGCTGTTGCAATTTCATCCAAAGGCTTTTGCTGATTGAACATCATCTGCAGGGTTTGTTCTTCCTCATGAGACCAGGGCATGCCTGCGCGTTCCATCCCGGGGACGACGGGATTCCCTGCATGCTTTGGTTCAGGCTGAATCAAGCCCAAGTAAACCATGCGATGATTCAGCCCGCGGGGCCTGCGCTGCAAAGCACCGCACATTTCTTCTGTGGACGCTTGTTCCTGAAATAACTCTTTCAGCCTTTTGTCATCCTCGGAAGTCCAAGGCCTGCCTGCATTCAGCCTGTTTCGTTCTGTCATGTATTGTGCGGCTGTGCTGTTTTCTTTCAGGTTGCTTTTTTGTTTATCTTCAACCAAACGAAGCGCACGAATCGCAGCACGCATAGCCAGAAGTACTTCAGGTTCCGAAAGCACATCCTCTGACAGAATTTCTCCCGTAACAGGATGAATGCCCTCCATCAGCAATTCCAGGATTTTAATAGCATCCGCCTGCGTCATTTCAGGCCTTCCATTCGTTTTATCGTCATTCTCAAGCTGCGGGGAATAGGAAAAACTGGTTCATGTAATGCTCAATTGTTAATTCTCTTCTATTCTATCACAAAAGCAGGTTTTATCAAAGTACATTCTATCGAAGACGGCATGAACGCGAGCTCATGCGGGCGCCAATGAAATAACGCCGTCAAGCTCCCATCGTATCATTCGTGAATGCCGATGTCATCGTTTCGTTGGAATCCCAGGGTGATGGCGTCGCCGCCCTTTTTCTGCCTAAGGGCGTAGACCGCCGCCTCCAGCTTGTCCTGCTTTTCCCGCTTTTTCTTCTGTTCGTCCCCGCCCATCAGGTCGAACAGGCTGATCTGCTCCGCTTCCTCCTCCGCTGAGATCAGCTTCGTCACGCCGACGGTGAGGGCGCGGATCGGGGCGTTTTCCCCGATGGGCCAATTGGCTTCGATCAGATCCATGGCCACCTTCTGGATTTCATGCTGCAAATAAGTGGCGTGATTCAGGGAGGTCTGCCGGGAAATGACCCGCAGTTCGGGGGATTTGATCTGCACGGAGATCACCGACCCTTTCAGCCGGTGGCGGCGCAGGCTGGCGGCGATTTCATCCGCCAGCACGGAAATGCCGGTCATGATTTCGTCCTTCGTGACCAGATCCCGCTTGAAGGTCATGCCCCGGCTGACGGACTTGATTTCCGGCGTGTCGCCCCATTGCCGCACCCGTTCCGTGTCCAGGCCGTTAGCGTACTGCCACAGCGTTTCCCCGCCTTTTCCCAGCATCGCCTGGATCCACGCTTTGGGCTGCGCAGCCAGGTCACCGATGGTATGGATGCCCTTTTTCGCCAGCGCCTCCACGGAAGCTTTTCCGGCGAACAGCAGGTCGGAAACCGGCAGGGGCCAAAGGATTTCCTTGAAGTTATCTTCGGTGATGACTGTCGTCGCGTCAGGCTTTTTATAGTCGGAGCCCATCTTGGCGAACACCTTGTTGAAGGACACGCCCACGGAGATGGTGATGCCGATTTCCCGGCGCACCCGCTCCCGGACGGTATCCGCCAGTTCCCGGGGCGAGAGATGATAAAACTCCGGCGCGCCCGTCATGTCCAAATAGGATTCGTCGATGGACGCGGGCTCCACAAAGTCCGTATAATCCCGATAGATGGCGTTCACCCGGTCGGATACTTCCTTGTAATAATGATGCCGTGGTGGGACGAACACGATACCGGGACATTTCTTTTTCGCCTGCCACACCGTATCGGTGGTTTTCACGCCGGACTTTTTCGCCAGCTCGTTCTTCGCCACCACCACGCCCAGCCGGTTCTCCGGGTCGCCCGCCACCGCCATGGGCACGTCCCTGAGCTCCGGCCTCTCCAGTATTTCGCAGGACGCAAAAAAGTTGTTGCAGTCGCAATGGAAAATCAAGCGGGACTTTTTCTCCATGACAGCCAGCTCCTTTGCTTTTTCTGTTTCTATTATACTGAAAAAGCAGGGGCCTATCAATAGGCGATCAAAGAGTCTTTTTTTGATTGCGCTGTTTTCATATTTCGGGCATAATGGCCGACAAGTGACCTGCCAGAAGGGAACTTATGGCGAATCATACTCAACCTAAAATGAATTAACAATTCACTGTCATCTACTTCCCTTTTTTGCCTCCAGGGGGGGCCGTTTTGGGAAATAATAGAATAATGAGCAAATCACGATAGGCAAAAAAGCAGCCAGCATAGCTGGCTTACGATCGGGCTCCTGGATTGTCCATGTCGGTGTGGAACACAAATCCATACGCAATCGCGCCATTATCTTTCAAACATTTTCAGCAGCGTCATTTTCGTTTTTCCAGCCTTCCCGGAATAAGGGTGTTCCCGAAGAGGAAGATTGAAGCGCCTGCTGCCTTTCAACACGGTTGTCGGATGGGAAAACTCCCGGAAGCCCCATTCCCCGTGATACGCGCCCATGCCTGAATGGCCCGTCCCGTTGAAAGGAACGCCTCTCACCATCATATGGGTGCATACCTCATTGACGCATCCGCCGCCATACTGTTGGGTGGACATCACTTTCTTGGCCCATTTCCTATCCGAAGTGAACACATACATGGACAGCGGATGCTCCCTGCCCGCAATCACATCCATAATCCTTTCGACTTCCGCATCCTTGAACGGGACGATCGGGAGCAGGGGGCAGAACAGTTCATGCCGTACAATATCCTCGTCTATTCCCACGGGATAAATCACTGTCGGGCTGAACTTGCATTTTTCTTTGTCTCCCTTCCCGCCAAAGACGACCCGGTCCTGATACTGCTTTGTCAGCCGTTCGCATTTATCATAGACCGCGTCCGTAATCAGTTTTGGATATTCCGGATTCTCCTCCGGCTTTTCTCCGATCTGCCGGATAAATTCCGCTTTCAGTTCTTTCAGGAAGGCGTCCGCCGCCTCCTCCGCCACCGCGATCTGGTTGATGTTGATACAGATCTGCCCGGCGTTGCAGAGCTTGAAAAAAGCGATCTTCCGGGCGGCGTCCTTCAAGTCCGCGTCTTTCCGCACGATGCACCAATTCCCCGTTTCGCCGCCCAGCTCCAGCGCCACGGAGGTCAGATGATTGGCCGCTTCCGCCAGCACATGCTTTGCCACGGCGGGCGAGCCGGTATAGAAGATTTTATCGAAGCGCTCCGCCAGGCACATATCGGCCACGTCGTGTCCGCCGTCGATCAGCGTCACGTATTGCTCCGGAAATGTGTCGGCGATCAGTTTTTTCAGCGCCCGCGTGCAAGCGGCGGATTTGGAGCTGGTCTTGACGACCGCCGTGTTCCCGGCGCAGAGGCTGGCAGCCAGCGGGCCCAGGGTCAGAAGCACCGGAAAGTTGAAGGGGCTGATGATGAGCGATACGCCATAGGGCATTTTATATACGGTTGTGCTCACGCTGGGAAATAACATCAAGCCACTGAAATGACGTTCCGGCCGCGCCCATCTTTTCAGGCCGCGCAGCATCTCGTTGATTTCTACGATCAGCGGCCCAATATCACACAGGTATGCCTCCACGGGGCTTTTTCCCAAATCCTCGTACAGTGCTTTTCCCAGCATGTCCTCCTGCGCGATGACCGCGCTTTTCAGCTTTTTCAGCTGCTCGATCCGCCAGCGAACGTCTAGCGTTTCCCCTGTGCGGAAATACGCTCTCTGCGCCGTAACGATTTCATGCACCCGTTCCTGCGTATAAGACACGGTCAAAACCCCCTCCGAATTTGATCCAGCAGCATCCTGATTTCACTGTCTGAAAATGTAATGGACGGAGAATAATTGATAGAATCAGCGTTGATCATCCCGGTCAGCCGGTCATAATCGCTTTCCTGAAGCTGCTTGCAGCCTTTCTCCAGTCCGCACCGCGTGAGCAGTTTTTGGATCGCCTCAATCAGTTTGTCCGACGCCGCCTCGGGTGAATCCTGTTCATCGGCCAAATGGCAATGGAGCGCCAGCGCGGACATCTCCGTGTACCGAAGATTCTCCTGCGCCGCGATGATCGGCGCCAGGCACCAGGCGATGGCTTTCCCGTGGGGAATATGATACAGAGCGCCGATGGAATGGGCGAAAGCGTGTACATACCCCGCAAGCTGCGTATTGATGGCGTTGCCGCCATAGTGCGCCGCCAGCAGCGTCGCCTGGCGGGATGCTACATTCCGCGGGTCCTCCAGCAGAACGGGCAAATGTTCAAAGATCAGCCTGACGCATTCGCGGCTTTTGAAAACGTCCTCCTCCGTGGAAGCGACGTCGGCAAGCAGCCCTTCCAGCCCATGGCTCAGCGCGTCGATGGCGCACCAGACCGTCACGCTTTTCGGCGCGTTCACGATCAACTCGCTGTCCAGGATCACGTGCGCCACGTCCAGACCAATGATGACGGTTGCGCTTTTCACGCCATGCTCATTCTTGACAACCGCGCCGACAGTGCATTCCGCCCCTGTCCCGGCAGTGCTGGGAATATTCACCATGGGCAGGCTGCCGCCCTCGGCGATGGCGAACTTATGCAGGTAATGCGCAAGGGGCAGCAGGGGATGCTTCGCGCTCGCCGCGATGATCTTGGCGCTGTCAAGCACGGAACCGCCGCCCAACGCAACGATGCAGTCAGCGGAACAATCCATGGCCGCTTTCCTTCCGGCTTCCACAATGGCTATGGTAGGCTCGGAATCAATATCGCAATACAATGTACATTGGATACCGCAGTCGCTCAGAGAAGAAACGACCTTTTCATGCAGGCCGAGAGAGAACAGCGTTCGATCCGTCACCAGCAGGACGGACTGATAGCCCGCGTCCCGGCAGATTGGCCCGGTCTGCTCCCGCGTTCCAAATCCCTGCGTGATTTCCGGTTTTGGAATCGGGGCGGCCTTGATGACCGTTCCCGGCACTTTCCGGATTGCTTTTCTCCCCAGATAAAAAGGCATAAAAATCAACTCCATGTTATGTTCCAATGATTGCTGTTCCTATATATACTTGAACGAACGGGCAGCAAAATGTATGGATCATTTCCCAAAGTTGGGTTGTTGGTTTCTTTTTGAATTGGTTCAGGAATTCATTGGGGGATGAATTTATCAGCAATCTCTGCTCCCGGAGAATAATTCGCTACAAAGATTCTGCACCATGATGCCCGATTTTCATCTCGTACATTTTTACGTCCATTTCTTTCATGAATGAATCGATACTGCCAGAAACATAATATCCGAATCCATAGGAGATTGACAGCTGATAGGGGGGATTGCTCCGGTTGTACTCGGCCAGAAGTCTTTCCGCTTCTTTCATATAGGGTTCAAGGCCGGTTCGGATCATCGGACAGTTTCAGGATGATGAACTCATCCCCGGCGAATCTGCATACCCACTCACGGTCTTTCCTCGCCTTTTTCAAAATATCCGCGATGGTTTTCAGGGCGTTGTCACCCTCTGAATGGCCAAAATTGTCGTTGATGCTTTTGAAATGGTCGATGTCTATCATGACGCCCGCGAACTTCTTTCCCCGGTTGATCCATGCGGAGAGAATATGGTTCAGGTACTGCCGGTTATGTATTCATTGGACTCTATTTTTCCAAATATATTATACAGGAAAAACAGGTTACGGACAAGACCAAAAATAGAAAAAGAGCCAGGGAGAAGCAACTTTCCCCTGCCATAACACTTAAACCCACAAATCAATGCTCCCAGTTTCTTCACCCTTACTGCTTGATGTTGTGTATCTCGCTGCGGCTCTTTTTCATGCAGTCATACTTCTCTTTTTCTTAAATATTTTGATTTTAAAAGATTAGCATTCGTAGAAGAATGGTATAAGAACAAACAGCGCCGTCCGGGTGTTTTGACGGCGCTGTTCTGTTTATTCATTTCTATCTGAATTTGTGTTCTGCCGGGAGCAGAGGGCATTTGCCTGTCGAATGCTCCTTTCATCATTGGTTGCCTTAAAAAGACTTTCACAGGAACATGCTGCCATCTTCGGCATCACTCCATACTCTGGATCAGCTTGTGCAGCAGCTGGAAAAGCTGGTAGGCTTCCTCATGGGCCAGGGGGATGCAGCCGCCCATTTGGAAAGGAATGTCCTTCACCCGCTGGCGCAGCTCCCAGCCCTGAGGCGTGACCGTGATCGCCACCACCCGCTCGTCCTGCCGGGAACGGTTGCGGGAGATATAGCCGCATTCCTCCATTTTTTTCAGCAGCGGCGTGACGGTGCCGTTGTCCAGATACAGCCGGCGGCACAGGTCGCCCACCGTGGCGCTGCCGCTCTCCCACAGCACCAGCAGCACGATGTACTGGGTGTAGGTGATGCCCAGGGGTTTCAGATACGGCGTGTAATGGTTCACCACCTTCCGCGCCGCCGCGTACAGCGGGAAGCAGAGCTGGCTGTCCAGGTGCAATTGGGGAAGGTCGTCCTTTTGATTCTGCTCGAGATCGGTCATGGTCGTCACCTGCCCTTCTTTGTGGAGAAAAGATTCTGAAATGATATGATAAACTAGAATTTGAACGATTTACTTCAGGTTTACTATGTCATGTAATTTTTCTTCCCATCTCTATCCGCATATTGTGTTCTTCAGGTCCGTTGTTTGAATAAGCGTATCGGTCAAAGCCGATGATCTCAAAACCGTTTTTCTGATAAAAAGAAACAGCTTTGAAGTTGAAGCTCTGTGTTTCAAGCACCGCCATCCTTGCACCGCTGTCCGCAGCGTCAAGCATCATTCTGTCCAGAAGCAGCGTTCCAATCCCACGTCTACGGTCTGATTCGTCAAAAACACAGATGTTAGTAATTCGGAAGCGGTTATTCCACTTCTCCAAGAAGCCCTCGACAAATCCAACCATCCTTCCATGTTCAAACGCGCCATAGGCTGCCGGGTCTTCCAGCCAATCTGACAGTATACTGTCGTGAATTGACATTTTCAATTCAGTCTCGGCATAAACCCATTTCATTTCAAAACCATTATTCCCGGGTTCAATGGACAAATACTGATCCGAATGGATTTCAGCATTGTATTTTTTGCCCTTGTATTCATTGTAATTCAGTTGATTGATCTGCATTTTTTATCTCTCCATTGACAGAGAATTACATTGAGGAGCTGCTCAAAGACAAGTCCCGAGTTGTCGATCGATAAGCTGCCATAAAACCAATGGCGCAATTCACCACCGGGCCGGTGATGAAATGCGCCATTACCGTCTGCGATATTACAGGTTGCCTTCGATCCAGGACGTGATCATGGGTTCGGGCTTGAAGCCGATGGACTGATCCACGAACTGGCCGTTCTTGAGCAGCACCAGGCAGGGCACGGAATTGACCCGGAACGCCATGGCCAGCTCGGGCGCTTCGTCCACGTCTACATTGTAAAAATCTACCTTGCCAGCCAGCTTTTCGCTGACGCTCTCCACCACGGGGGCCAGCATCCGGCACGGGCCGCACCACGTCGCGGAGAAATCCACCACCGCCACCGCACTCTTTTTCGCTTCGCTTTCAAACTGCTGCGCATTGATCTTCTTGACCATTTCCTTTTTCTCCTTTTTTTCTGGGGGAAACCGCCCCGGCCTCTTTCCGAGAAAGCCATAAAAGAGAAAACAGTTTATCTTTCCCTCAATCTCGGCTTTACTCAAAAGCGTATGATTTCCCCACAATGATTTAGCTATAAAGGGTAAAGCAATGATGCTGTTCCCCTATGGCTTTCTTGGAAGGGGTTTTCCCCAGTATTACTTTCGTCCCTTCTGATCCAGGTATGCCACGGCGCTGAGGGCGGCCACGTTGCCTTCGCCCGCGGCCTTGATGTACTGGTAGGGCGTACCGGTGATGTCCCCGCAGGCGAACACGCCGGGGATGCTGGCGGCCATTTTGCGGTTCACGACCACATGCCCGCCGTCCGTTTCCAGGCCGGGCACCAGCTGGGCCGGGGCCACGGCTTCCCGCAGCACGAACACCCCGTCCACAGTATATCCGGTTTCCGCGGTTTTGACAACTCTTTCCTGTTCCCGGGTTTCAATGCCGACGACCTTTTCCCGGATGACACGCACGGATTCGGGCAGATGCGTTTCTTCCTTGTACGTGGGGAAGTACAGCACTTCGCTGCATACTTCGCTGAGGAACGCGGCCTCCGCTTCCTCCCGGGGGCTGGAACCGATCACGGCGGCGCGCCTGCCCCGGTACAGGGGCGCGTCGCAGGTGGCGCAATAGCTGACGCCACGGCCCAGCAGTTCGGTTTCGCCGGGCAGCGGCTTGCTCTGCACCACGCCGGTGGCGAGGATCACGCTGGAGGCTTCCAGCATTTCTTCCCCAACTTGCAGAGCAAAGTAGTCCCCCATGGCGTACACGGCGTTTACCCGCTTGTCGGTGATTTCAATGCCCATTTGGTCAATGTGCTTTTGGAACGCTCCAGCCAGGTCAGCGCCCTTCACGGCGGGGAAGCCCAGGTAGTTCTGAATCTCGTGGGCCTTGCCCAGCTTTTCGCTCAAATCCTTGCTGCCCAGCAGCAGCACCTTTTTATTGCGGATCGTGGCCGTGATGGCGGCGGACAGTCCCGCCGGGCCGGTGCCGATGATGGCGATGTCGTAACGCATTTTTATCCCTCCGAAGGGCGGCTCTCACAGGGGCGGCAAAGCGGGATAATTGTACCGCCCGATTTGCCGCATCAGGTCAGCCCTTCCGCGCACGCCGCCACGTCCTGCCTGCTCTTTATTTTCTCCAGCAGATCAATGATTATTATCTTTGATCAAATATAATTTTACTACAGAAATTTATTTTGTCAATCCCTTTTTTGAAAGCCGATCAAAGTAATCCCGAATGGGCTGCTTGCAGCTGCCGGTGAGATTATGCGGCAGGCTTTCCCGGTCAAACCAGGCGACTTCGGCCACCTCCTCGGGCTGCAAGCGCATGTCGCCGTGGTATTTGCCGCACACATACACGATGTCGATGCAGGAGGTTTCGTCGCCGTTGGGATAGACGTGGTGGTATTCCGCCCCGGAATACACCCCTTGCAGCCGAATCTCCTCCAGCTCAAGGTTCAGTTCTTCCCGCACTTCCCGGCGAAGCGCTTCCTCAGCGGATTCGTCGATCTCGATGGCGCCGCCGTGGTAGCCCCACTTGCCGTCGTCCACCCGCTTTTGCAGCAGGATTTTCCCTTGCCCGTCTTCGATGATCACGCAGGCGCAGGGCATGATGAGGGTGCGGTGGCCCACGGTTTTCCGCAAATCAGCAATATATCCCATGGCTTACACCTGCTCCATATCGCAGTACGCGCACACATACTTGGTAGGGATGCGAACCAATTCGCCGTGGCGCATCACCTGATGCACAGGATAGAACAGCGGCTCAAGGCCCTGCTCGGTGGAGGAAATGCAGCGGGGGTTTTTGCACTGTTTGCCGGTGGTGATGAACACCCGGCCCGGCTTGGGCGGCAGCTCCGTTTCCGCCAGCAGTTTTAAAATCAGCGCCTTGCGCATGATCTTGCCGTACATCACCTGCTTGAAATAGCAGGCCCGGGGGTCGGCGTCCACCTTCACGTCGATCTCGTTCACCCGGGGCAGGGGATGCATCACGATCATGTCGGCGGGAGCCAGGCGCATTTTCTCCTCGTCCAGAATGTAGCTGTCTTTGAGCCGCAGGTATTCTTCCGGGCTGAAGAAGCGCTCCTGCTGAATACGGGTCATGTACAGCGCGTCCAGATCGCCGATGGCGTCCTCCAGGGATTCCGCTTCCTTGTAGGAAATGCCCGCCTCGATCAGGTCCGCCACGATGTGGCCCGGCACCCGCAGCTCCCGGGGCGAAATCAAAACAAATTCATTGCCGGGATAGCGGGACAATGCGCCGATGAGGGAATGTACCGTGCGCCCAAAGCGCAGGTCGCCGCACAGGCCCACCTTCAAATGATCCAGCCGCCCCTTTTCCTTTTTCAGGGTCATCAGGTCGGCCAGGGTTTGGGTGGGGTGGTGGTGCCCGCCATCGCCCGCGTTGATGACCGGCGTGGTTGCCGCCTGCACCGCCGCCCAGGGCGCGCCCTCCAGCGGGTGGCGCATGGCGATGATGTCCGCGTAGCAGCCCACGGTGCGGATGGTGTCCTTCACCGATTCGCCCTTGGCCGCGGAAGAATTGCTGGCCCCGGCGAAGCCGATGACGTGGCCGCCCAGCTCGTACATGGCCGCCTCAAAGGACAGCCGCGTGCGGGTGGAGGGCTCGAAAAACAGGGTGGCCAGCTTCTTTCCGTCCATCACGCGGGCGTACTTGTCCGGGTTTGCTTCAATGTCTGAGGCTGTTTCCAGCAGCGCGTCGATCTCGTCCACGGATAAATCGGTGATGCTCAGTAAATGACGCATGGTGAAGAAACTCCTTTCGCGGTGCTTGACAGAAGGGAGAAAAACGCATATAATTAAAGACAGGAAGTTGGTAGCTTCGCGGTGCTTTTCACCTTCCGGTGAAAAACTCAGAAAGCCGCCGCGTATTCGCAGTACGCGGTGGCTTTTCTCATCTTATTTGCGGGTCAAATTCAAAATGAACTCAATCAGCTTCAGGATGAGGGTCACGATTGCAATACAAACCATAATGATCTGATATGCGTTCATGAGCGCCACCTCCTTCATTTGTATTCCGGAGGCGGAAAAGCGCCGCGTATTAACTCCCTGTCTTGCCGCCGGATTGCTCCCGCGGCTTTTTCATTATATAACAGGGTTCTATGAGCAGTCAAGGTTCATCAGCCTGATTAGGTGTCGATTCTGACCAGCTCGGTCAATGCTTTGTTCCGATAGGCGATGTCGTTTCGGACGGTAAACCCCTGGGTTTCCCAGAAGGCGTTGCCCGCTTCGTTGCGGTTGAACACCAGCAGGGCCACTTTGTTGATGCCCTCGCCTTTCAGCGCAGCCAGGCAGCGTCTGACCAGCTCTGCGCCAAGCCCCTGCCGCCGGTACGGCTCTGCCACGCACATATGATAGATGTATCCCCGGCGTCCGTCCTGGCCGGCCAGGATCACCCCCGCCAGCGCGTCCCCGTCCATGGCGACAAAGGACGTATGCGGGTTGCGGCGCAGGAGTTTTGCAATGCCCTCCCTGGAATCATCCAGATTGTTGAAACCCATGTTCTTGCAGGACATCCACAGGGCGTAGACCTGATCGTAGTCCTGAATGTTCATTTCGCGGATTTCCATATTACTTTACCATCCAGCTTTCGTCGCTGGGGTTGTCTCGGAACTTCCGCAGGCGGTCGCAGTCTTCCTTTTGAATGTAGCCTTCCTCCGCCGCCACTTCGATGAGGACGTCGAAATTGGAAAGGCTGATGTTCTGCACGTTGGCCGCAGCTAAGCGTTCGATGCCCTTCTTCATGCCGTAGGTGAAGATGCTGGCGATGCCCAGCACCTCCGCGCCCGCTTCCCGCAGGGCGTCCACCACCTCGATCACGCTGCCGCCGGTGGAAATCAAATCCTCCACCACCACCACCTTCTGGCCCGGTTCCAGTTTCCCTTCGATCTGGTTGCCCCGGCCGTGGTCTTTGGCCCCGGAGCGCACGTAGCCCATGGGCAGGTTCATCAGGTGCCCGGTGATGGCGGCGTGGGCGATGCCCGCGGTGGAGGTGCCCATCAGCACTTCCACGTCGGGATAAAAGGTTTCGATCAGCGCTTTCAGGCCCTGCTCCACATGGGTGCGCACTTCCGGCGCGGTGAGGGTCAGGCGGTTGTCGCAGTAGATGGGGCTCTTGATGCCGCTGGCCCAGGTGAAGGGCTCCTCGGGCCGCAGGAACACGGCACGGATGGACAGCAGGTCATGGGCGATGGTTTGGGCGACGTTCATTTTGTTCATCTCCAATCCTTAGATTATCACGGGAGAGTTCAGAGTACATGGTGTGAGAATTCAGAGTACAGAGTGCAGAGTTCAGATGATATAGCGTGTGAACGACGGAAGCTATTGCTGACCGAGTATATAATCTGTACTCTGTACTCTGAACTCTGTACTTTCTTTTATTTCTTTCCGTGTCAAAGCTGGCAGAGAATCAGCATACAGGTTTCAGTGATCTTCACATTGTCCTGTTTCAGTAAATCACGAATTTGCGCAATAGACATTTTATGGGAACGGATCTCTTCATAGGCTTCGTCGCAGGGCTGCATATTCCCCCGGACGGTGACGAACACGGGCACGATCAATTCGTCGGTGACGCCCACGCTGTAGCAGGCCGGCGGCAGCACCTGATCCACGGAAACAAGTTCCAGTCCTGTTTCCTCTACCAGCTCCCGCCTTGCTGCTTCCTCGGGGCTTTCGTCCCCGTCGATGACGCCGGTGGGGAACTCCCAAACGTAGTCGTTCACGGCGAAGCGGAACTCCCGGCAGAGCAGGTAATCCCCGTCCTCGAAGCGGGCGATGATTTCCACGGCGGTCTTGCGGCTGGCTAAGTCGGCGGCGGTTTTCAGGTCGTTCAGGGAAATGACCTCCCAGCACACCGGCTGGCCGTCCGCATCGTAATGCAGCTCGAATTTTTTTAAAAAGCCGCCGCAGACCTGGTTGATACTTTTGAGCGTTTTCATGTTTTTTCCTTTTCGAGTTATTTATATATCGGTTTCAAAAGGTTGCCTAAGGCGGGTAATGGCGTCAACTTAAAGCGAAACAATAACGACCAAGAAGCTTTATAAAGACCAGCTAACAATGTCATCCCGACCGAAGCGGAGGCGAGAGCCGCAGCGTAGTGGAGGGACCTGGGAGCTGGGGATCATGTTGCTTGGTCGAATGCGTTTCTCTTAGGTCCCTCGACTGCGGTTCGCGTCCCGCTCACCTTCGCTCGGGATGACAAAGTATGGAGATTGATGAAAAGTTTCTCACTTGATTTCTTTGCCGCTTTCTCTTAAGTCAACGCCTTTCCCCTCAAGGGAAGGCCTTTGGTATTTCATCCCACAAATTCCTTTACGCACCGGCGATAGGCCGCCACAGGGTCAGCCGCCCGGGTGATAGGCCGGCCCACCACGATGTAATCGCTGCAGCCTAGGCGCGCTTTTTCGGGGGTCATGACGCGGCGCTGGTCATCGGCGGCGCTGTCGGCAAAGCGGATGCCGGGGGTGACGGTGGCAAAGCTCGGGCCGCAGGCTTCCTTCACCAGCGCGGCTTCCAGGGGGGAGCAGACCACTCCGT
>CADBCX010000054.1 GCA_902793245.1 uncultured Eubacteriales bacterium
GAAGGTATCGCCCCAGGTGTTGCCTTCCGCCAGCCGCTTATCGCCGGTGGCGAGCAGGCGCTGCTTCAGGTCTTCGTTTTGGGTGAATTTCGCCCGCACGATTTCCTCCATCAGGCCCACCTTCACCTGTTCCCAGTCGGGCCGCAGCTTCACGCGCCGGCCCATGCCCTTGCATTTGCCGGGCCGGGCTTGGGTGAAGGGCAGCTTTTCTTCTTCCGTCAGGCACTTCTGCGCCTGGAACGCGGCTTCGGCGCTGCCATAGGTAAGGCCGCCAAAGGTAACGGGCGCTTCATAGAAATTGCTGAGGAACGTATAGCCTTCCTCATGGAAATTTGTGATTGCGTTCATTGCTTCTCTCCCTGTATTTTGGATCAGCCGCCACACGGCGGGCGTCACCAGTTCCCGGGCGGAATCGTCGCCCGCTTTCAGCCATTCGCGGAACAGGGTGGAACTGATTTCGCTGATTTCCTCCGGGGCTTCAAACACGGTGAAAGCGTCCCAGTGTTCGGCGATGTACGGCTTTGTTTCCTTGATTTTTTCCAGGTCGTCCGCGCTGCGGCGGGCCACCAGGATATGGAACTGCGCCAGCAGGTCGTTCACGCGATACCAACGGGGCAGCGGAAACAGCTTGTCGCTGCCCACAATAAAGAACAGCTCGCTGTCGGGATAATCCTGCTGCAAGGCGCAGAGCATATCATAGTCGAAGCCGATGCCGCCGCGCAGCAGCTGGATCTGGCTCACCACGATGCGGCTGTCCTGTTCCTTGAAGCTTTCCAGCATTTCCACCCGGAGGTTTTCGCTCATCACATCCTCGGGGCAATGCTGCTTGCGCATTTTCCTGGCGACATATTCATGGCTGGTGGGCACGAAGATGCCCGCGCAGGCGTCGATGGCGTCCATGCCCGCCTGCATCAGGCGCAGATGGGCCACCGTGGGCGGGTTGAAGCTGCCGCCCAGCACAGCAATACGATTGGTCATGATCAAGATATCCTCCTGTATGAATTGATTGAAATTCAGGCACGCAAAAAAAGCCCTGATACAGACAAACGGGACAGCGTAATTCTTCTGCCCGCAGACACGGTTTTGTTCATACGGAGAATACCTTCCTTTCCGCTGTTATATACGGTTTCGCATGGTCCGGAACCGCTGACGCCATCATACAATAAACGCAAATGCCTGTCAATAGCCTGCTGCTATAACAGACCTGGCGGAAAGGCTTGTGTTTTCATGCCGTTTCAGTTATAATACAGAATGGTAAATTGTTTGAAGGGAGAAAGACAATTGGGCATCCTTTCCGGTCTGCAAAGCGACCCGCGGGGGACACTGATTATCCTGTTATACAACATCCCGGCGGTATTGATCGCGCTGACGCTGCACGAGCTGTCCCACGGCTACGTGGCCCTGCGCTGCGGCGACCCGACGGCCCAGATGATGGGGCGGCTGAGCTTTAACCCGCTCAAGCACCTGGACCCCATCGGCACGCTGTTCATGTTCCTGTTCGGCTTCGGCTGGGCAAAGCCCGTGCCGGTGAATCCCCGCAATTATAAGAACTTCCGCCGGGACGACATCCTGGTGTCCCTGGCGGGCATCGTGATGAACCTGTGCCTGTTCCTGCTGGCCATGCTGCTGATGACCGGCGTGAATGAATTATTGTGGAAGCCCGAATTATGGGAGCTGGGACAATTGTCCACGAATTCTCCGCTGCTGACCCGGCGGGATTTTCTGCGCTTTGACGGCTACAATTTTCTTTCCGTCATCGCTGGAAAAAACATGATTTTCACCTCTGTCGCCGGGGATCAGGGCGTTTACGTGCTGGGCACCGGCAGCGACGCTTTTTCCTATTTCCTGCGCACGCCCTGGCTTTTGTACGTGCAGCGCTTCCTGATGTTTTTCGCCCGCATCAACCTGGGCCTGGCGGTGTTCAACCTGCTGCCCATCCCGCCGCTGGACGGCTACCATGTGGTGAACGACATTTTCCTCCGGGGCCGGCTGCATATTCCCGCGAAGGTGATCAATATCATCATGATCGGCATGATGGTCCTGCTGTACTTCACCAGCTTCATTTCCACCGCCATCAGCACCGCGGTCTATTTCATTCAGGGTGGCGTGGTCAATGGGATACTTGCGTTGTTTGGACTTGGATAAAGATGAGTGAGGAGTTAGGAGTGAGGAGTGAGGAGTTATATAGAGATGAACAATGAAATGCAGACTTGGCTTTGCGCTGAAAGCACCATCACTTTAAAACTCCTCACTCCTAACTCCTCACTCCTAACTTTTAGAAGGGTGATACCATGCCGCTCACGCTCCACCTGAGCCAGTTTGAAGGGCCGCTGGACATGCTGCTCTTTCTGATTACCAAGGCGAAAATCGACATCAAGGACATCTTCGTGTCCCAGGTGACGGACCAGTACATCCAGTCGGTGCAGAACGCCCCGGACCTGGACATGGACGACGCCAGCGCGTTCATCAACATGGCGGCGACGCTGCTGGAAATCAAGAGCCGTTCGCTGCTGCCCAAGCCCAAGCTGGAGGAGGGCGAGGAAGACCCGGAAGCGGCGCTGATCCGCCAATTGGAGGAATACCAGCGCTTCAAGGAAATCGCCCAGAACATGCAGGGCTTTGAAAAGGCGGCGGCGCTGATGTTTGAAAAGCTGCCGGAGGAATATCCCCTGCCCCCGCCCACGCTGGAGCTCAAGAACCTGACCATGGAAGGGCTGCTGGCCGCCTTCGCCCGGGTGATGGCGCGGATCAAGGAGGAGGACGAAGAGCCCATCCAGACCGCCCGGCGCATCGTGCGGGACGAATTCACCGTGCCCCGGTGCAGCGCCCACATCCTGCGGCGGCTGAAAAAAGGGCCGGTCAAATTTGACGAACTGTTTTCCCCTGCGCCCAGCCGGGACGAGGTGGTGACGCTGTTCTTAGCGCTGCTGGAATTGCTGCGCCTGGGCAGGGTATCCGCGGCGCAGGACGGGATTTTCGGGGACATGGTGCTGGAAGCCCGGCAGGGGGAACCGGCGGAGGGAGATTTGCAAATCGATGGATACGAATGAGCTGGCCCACGTGATCGAGGCCATTCTGTTTGTGGCCGGGGAGCCGGTGAACCTGAAAGACCTGCAGCGGGCGCTGGAAGTGACCGAGGACGAAACCCGCCTGGCTATCGACGCCTTAGACAGCGACTATTCCTACCACCGCCGGGGCATCACGCTCAAGCGCTTCGGCGAGCACGTCCAGCTGTCCACCCGCGCCGAGTACGCGCCCTATGTGGAGCGGCTGTTGCAGCCCATCCAGAAGCAGAGCCTGAGTCAGTCCGCCCTGGAAACCCTCGCCATCGTGGCCTACCGCCAGCCCGTCACCAAGCTGGAAATGGAGGCGGTGCGCGGGGTCAAGTGCGATTATTCCGTGCAGTCCCTGGTGAACAAGGGCCTCATCGAGGAAGTGGGCCGCAAGGAAACCCTGGGCCGCCCCATCCTCTACGGCACCACCGACAAATTCCTTTCCCACTTCGGCCTCCATTCCCTGGACGACCTGCCCAAGCCCCCGGAGGAGGAGAACGCCGAGACCGACGAAACCGACCCGCTGGTGCCGTAGGACGGGGAAGGGACGTGTTCTTTCTTGGAGCCCAAGAAAGAACCAAAGAAGGCGAATTTTATCAAGCGTGAAGCATATAGAACACAGCAAGGAGGAATCCCCATGAAACGAGTGATCTGGATCGTGCTGGACAGCGCAGGGGCCGGGGCTTTGCCGGACGCGGCGGCCTTCGGGGACGAGGGGGCCAACACCATCGGCCACATTGCCGAGCGGATGAAACTGAACATTCCCAACATGCTCTCCATGGGCCTGGGGCAATTGCCGGGGCTGAACCTGCCCCACGTTTACGGCGCGGGCGCTTACGGGCGGGCGCTGGAAAAATCCGCGGGCAAGGACACCACCACCGGCCACTGGGAGATGGCGGGCGTGACCGTGAAGCAGCCCTTCCCCCTGTACCCCGATGGCTTCCCCCAGGACGTGATGGACGCCTTTGAAGCCGCCATCGGCACAAAGACCCTGGGCAACAAGCCCGCCTCCGGCACGGAAATCCTGGACGAGCTGGGCGAGGAGCACATGAAAACGGGCTATCCCATCGTGTACACCTCCGGGGACAGCGTGTTCCAGATCGCCTGTCACGAGGACATTTACCCCATCGAAAAGCTGTACGAGATGTGCGAGATCGCCCGGAAGCAATTGCAGGGCCAGCACGGCGTGGGCCGGGTCATCGCCCGCCCCTTTATCGGTACCGGCAAGGGCCACTTCCAGCGCACCGGGCGGCGCAGGGACTTTTCCCTGAAACCCATTTCTCCCTCCGTGCTGGACGTGCTCAAGGAAGCGGGCTATGAAACCCTGGGCGTGGGCAAGATCGAGGACATCTTCGCCCACCAGGGCCTGACCGGCAGCAACCACGCCGCGGGCAACCCCGCCTGCGTGGACGCCACCATCGAATACATGAAGCGGGACTTTGACGGCCTGCTGTTCACCAACTTGGTGGACACCGATTCCATCTACGGCCACCGCCGCGACGTGGAGGGCTACGCCAAGGCGCTGGAATACTTCGACGCCCGGCTGCCGGAGATTCAGGAATTGATGGGCGAAAACGACCTGCTCATCATCACCGCCGACCACGGCTGCGACCCCACTTATAAAGGCACCGACCACACCCGCGAATACGCGCCGCTGCTGCTCTGGAAGAAGGGCATGGTGGGCCAGCATCCCATCGGCACCCGGGAGACCTTCGCCGACACCGCCGCCACCGTCTGTGATTTCTTCGGCCTGCCGGAGCGCTTCGGGGCGAAGAGCTACCTGCACGAGATCGAGGCGGGCTGCGAGGAGGAAATGCGCCGCATCCAGCGGGCCGCGGACAAGGTGGAAACCACGCTTGGCCGGGCGGACATTGCCATCGTGCTGGGCAGCGGCCTGGGCGATTTCGGCAACGACCTGACGGACACCAAGGAGCTTTCCTATTCCGAAATTCCCGGCTTCCCCAAGGCCACCGTGCCGGGCCACGCAGGAAAATTTATCATGGGCAATCTGGCGGGCAAGCGGGTGCTGCTCATGAGCGGGCGCTTCCACAGCTACGAGGGCCACCCCATGCAGGACGTGGTGATGCCCGTGCGGGTGATGGCGCGCTTAGGCGTCAAGACCCTGATCCTCACCAACGCCGCGGGCGGCGTGAACGTGGATTTCCGCGCCGGTACGCTGATGCTGATTTCCGATTTCATCAACATGACCGGCAAGAATCCCCTCACCGGGCCGAATATGGACGCCTTCGGCCCCCGCTTCCCCGACATGACCGACGCTTACAACAAGACCCTGCGGGAGCTGACCATGCACGCCGCCCGGGAACTGGACATCGACCTGCGCCGGGGCGTGTACTGCTGGATGAACGGGCCCACCTACGAGACCCCCGCCGAAGTGCGCATGGCACGGGCCATGGGAGCGGACGCGGTGGGCATGTCCACCGTGCCGGAAACCATCGCCGCCGTGCATGCGGGCATCAAGGTGGTGGGCATCAGCTGTATCACCAACATGGCCGCGGGCGTGCTCATGCAGCCCATCAACCATGAAGAAGTGATGGAAATGGGCCGCCAGATGCGCGGGGAATTCGCCGCCCTGCTGACCCGGCTGGTAGGCAAGCTTTGATTCTGCATGCCCGGCGAAGCATGGTTTCCATGAACAGCTTTTCCGGGAGAAAGAATGGAAAGATCATCGGACCCCGCTGCCGTTATTCGGATAATTGCAGCATTCCGTTCACATCGCCGTCCAGGGTGAGGGCGGCTTTCCCGCCATCCGTGCGCAGGGTGTAGCCGCCCTTGAAGCCGGTGAAGGAAAGCCTGCCCTCCGCATCGGCGGTCACGGTTTCGTGGGTTTCCCAAGCCCCGTGAATCAACTCTTTCAGCGCGTGGAAGGCGGGCTTCTCGCTGCCGTCCGCCCGCACGATGCCCGACGGCGCTTTCAGCCAGCCGCCGTCGATGAAATCCCAGGAGGTAATGGCCTCCACCAGCGGATGGGCGAACAGGGTGGAATACATTTCCGTGATCTCCCGAGCCTGGCGCTCCTCGCCTTGCGGCGTGCTGGGCCAGCTGTCCACCTGCCAGTCGTTGAGATCCTCGATGTAAGCGGGCATGAGCTCGCCGGAAATCAGCGTGTTTTCCGTAAAGTGGAGGGGCAGGCCGAAGCGGGAGAAGCGTTCCAACACGTCGTTCAGCTTGTCCAGGCCCCAATAGCCCTGGTGCTGGTGGCTCTGGATGCCGATGGCGCTGATGGGCACGCCCGCTTCCAGCAACCCTTCCAGCAGGATCTCATAGGACACGCTGGTGTTGAAATCGTTGATGAGCAGCACGGCGTCCGGGTTGCTCTCCTTCGCCGCGGCGAACACTTCCCTGACCAGTTTGATGCGGCCCAGCTCCTTGCAGATGCGGGTCACGGCGTTATCGTACTTATCGAACACCGGCATGATCACCACTTCGTTGATCACGTCCCACATGTCCACCACGCCTTTGTAGGCGCTCACGTCCCGGTGAATGCGCTCCAGCTGGCGGCGCAAAATCTCTTCATTGCTGTACTGCATCAGCCAGGGCGCGCAGACCGTGTGCCAGCACAGGGGATGGCCCTTCACCTGCACGCCTTTTTCCCGCAGCCATTTCGCCGCCGCCATGGTTTCGGCATAGGCGGTTTTTCCTTCCACGGGCTCGTACCGGCCCCAGTAGAAGGGGAGGGTGCCGTAGTTGAACAGGCCCAGCCATTTTTCCATGCGCCGGGCCAGGGCTGCTTTCTTTTCCTCGTCCTTCACGAAGTTCATCGCGATGGCGTCAAACGCGCCGCAGCCAAACAAAAATTGGTGGGAGACCTGGTCGACGCGCACCGCGCGGTTCGCCGCGGGCGTGCCGTCCGGGTTCAGGATGCGCAGGCTTGCCGTGCCGCGGCGGTGTTCCAAATCACTCATCTTGTGTTCCTCCCTTGATTGTAAAATACCGGTTGACAGGGGATTCCTTTTTTTGTATCATCATTCTAAACCTTAAAGTTTACTCTAAGTCAATCCTTTTCGGGAGGAAAATTTGATGTATTCCATTCAGGACGTGAGCGGCAAAACCGGGCTGTCCCCCCACACGCTGCGGTACTATGAAAAAGAAGGCCTGCTTTCGCCCGTGAACCGCACCCCCGGCGGCTTCCGCCAGTATACGGATGAAGACCTGGAAGCCCTGGGACTGATTTGCTGCCTGAAAAATACCGGCATGTCGCTCCAGGAGATCACCCGCTTCGTGCGGCTGACCCGGCAGGGCGACGAAACCCTCAGGGAACGGGTGGAGCTGCTGCGGGAACACCGGGAAAGCGTGATTCAGCGGATGAACGAGATGCAGGAATACCTGGACAAAGTCACCTGGAAGCTGAACTTCTTTTCCGAAAAGCTGCGGGCGTATGAAGAAGCGAAAACGGAATAACCGCCTTTTTTCAACACAAAGAAGGAATTTTCGCTTCGCTGAAAGAATACAATAAAAGTACACTTCATTTGGAGGGGAATTTTTTTATGCTGTCTTTTATCAAAGCACGGCTGAAAAACGAGCGGCTGGTCGCATATACTGAAATCGTGCTGGGCTGCGTGATCGGCGGCGCGGCGTACCCTTTGTTCCTGGTGCCCAATAACATCGCCCCGGGCGGGCTTACGGGCATCGCCACGATTTTTAATTATCTGTGGGGCTGGCCGGTGGGCGTGACCAGCATTGCGCTGAACCTGCCCCTGTTTGTGATCGGATATAAAGCCATGGGCAGTGTGTTCGCGTTCCGTTCCCTGGTGGCGACGTTGCTGTTTTCCGCCTGCATCGACCTGATTCAGCTGCCGCCGCTGACTGACGACATCCTGCTGGGCAGCGTGTACGGCGCGCTGGTGCTGGGCGTGGGCCTGGGCCTGATCATGCGCGGCGGGGCCACCACCGGGGGATCGGACATGATCGCCCGGATGGTGCATAAAAAGTTCCCGATTGTTACGGTAGGCGCTTTCCTGTTCCTGATCGACTGCGCGGTGATCCTTTGCGCCGCGTTCACCATGAGCGCCCGCGCCGCCCTGTACGCGCTGATCTGCATTTTTGTCAACGCGAAGGCCGTGGATCTGGTGCTGGCGGGCTTCGGCTCGGCCAAAGCCTGCTTCATCATCACCAATCGTGCGGTGGATATTTCCCACCGCATCATGGCGGAACTGGACCGCGGGGCGACGGTGCTGAGCGGTACGGGCGCGTACAGCGGCCAGGAGCGCACCTTGCTCATCAGCGTGGTGTCCCAGCGGGAGGTCATTCCGCTGAAAAAGATCGTGCGGATGGAGGACGAAAAGGCTTTTATGTTCATTACCGACACCCACGAAACCCTGGGCGAGGGGTTCAACGCCCTGGCGGGAGAGTGAATAAAAGCGTCTTGCGCCTGGTGGGGGCTGGTAGTATAATAAAATTGTCAATCGCATATGACAAACAATGAGGAGGAAGAAATCCTGATGAAAAAGAAGCTGTCCTTATCCGTCCTGTGTTTCGCGCTGTTCATTGCGCTGATCGCCGTGGTCAGCACCGTGGACGTGGCGGCCATCGGCCCGCAGGAAACAAAGATCGGCCTGTCCCATCTGAACCAGGCCGTGCATGATACGCTGGGCGTGAACATGGGGCTGTACAAGATCACCCAGTATCTGGGATATGCCACATTGCTGCTGGCGGCGGGCTTCGGCCTGTTCGGCCTCATCCAGCTGATCCAGCGCAAAAGCATGAAAAAGGTGGACAAAGCCATCTGGCTGCTGGCCGGGCTGTACGCCGCGACAGCGGTGCTGTACGTGCTGTTTGAAAAGTTCATCGTCAATTACCGGCCCATCATCATGCCCGGTGAAACCGCGCCGGAAGCCTCGTTCCCTTCCACCCACACCATGCTGTTCTTCGTGATCCTGGGCAGCGCGGCGATGCTGGCCGGGCGGTATGTGAAGAACCCCAAGACGGCGCTGCTCATCCGCATCGTGTGCGCGGTGCTCATCATCCTGGGCGTGGCGTTCCGCCTGGGTTCGGGCGTGCACTGGTTCTCTGATATCTGCGGCGGCATCTTCATCAGTTCCGCCCTGCTGCTGGCCTTTTCCGCGCTGCTGGAAAAAGCTGATATCAGATGATGATGAAACCATAACGAATAATTGATCATCAGAAAGAAATCCATGGATGATTTTACGCACAAAGGGGCTGTCTCATTAGGAGGCAGTCCTTTTTATGTACAAAAAAGAGCCGGACTCTGTAAAGAGACCGGCAGATGCGGTAGAATGTAGTTGTGAAAAAACAAATCGAACCGCAAAAGAATTATAGCGCAATGGGGAATGGATTTCAAGTGGTAATGCCGCTGAATTGCGGGGTGAGCATACCAGAGGATGACCCGGTGAGATTGCTGAATGCCGTGATGGAAAGAATGGACTACAGGAGGGTCTGGGCGGCATACTCCCGAGCGGGGAGAATCGAGTATTCACCGAAAATCCTGACAAAGATCCTGGTGTACGGGTATATGCGGCGGATCATATCGTCGCGGAGGATAGAGGAGGCATGTAGAGACAACATCCGTTTCAAAAAGAAGAAACAGTCACAAATCCCGGTGGGTATAGGTGATCGTGCCGCTGACGGTTTCCGCCACCGTCTGGCCGGAGCCGATGAGCTGGTATTTGTAGGTGCACAGCCCTTCCACCCCGACGGGCCCCCGGGCGTGGAGCTTGCCGGTGGCGATGCCCACCTCCGCCCCGAAGCCATAGCGGAAGCCGTCGGCAAAGCGGGTGGAGCAGTTCACGTACACTCCCGCGCTGTCCACGCCGGAGAGGAAGCGCTTCTGGGCCACTTCGTCCCGGGCTAAAATCGCGTCGGTGTGGTGGGAGCCGTGGCGGTTGATGTGGGCGATGGCTTCTTCGATAGAATCCACAATCTTGATGGATAAAATAGCGTCCAGATATTCGGTGTCCCAGTCGGCGTCGGTGGCGGGGTTACAAGGAATGATCTGCCGCGTCCGTTCGTCCCCGCGCAGCTCCACGCCCTTGGCCTTGAGCGCTTCGGCGCATTTGGGCAGGAACGCGGCGGCAATGTCCTTGTGCACCAGCAGGGTTTCTGTGGCGTTGCAGACGGCCAGGGCCTGGGTCTTGGCGTCCACGACCACCTTCACCGCCATGTCAATATCGGCGGAGGCGTCCACGTAGGTGTGGCACAGGCCCTCCGCGTGGCCCATGACGGGGATGGAGGTGTGCTCCATGATATATTTCACAAAGGCGTTGCTGCCCCGGGGAATAATCAGGTCGATGGACTCGTCCTGGGAGAGCATGTCGTTTACGTCGTCCCGGGTCTCCAGCAGCGCGGCCCAGCCATTGGGGAGAATCGCCTTCGTCCCCTCCTGCATGGCTGTCATCAGGGCGCGGTTGGAGCGCAGGGCTTCCCGCCCGCCTTTCAGCAGCGCCGCGTTGCCGCTTTTCAGGCACAGCGCCGCGATCTGCACCAGCGCGTCGGGCCGGGACTCGAACACCACGCCGATGACCCCGATGGGGCAGGAAACCCGGTACAGGTTCAGCCCCGGCGTCAGTTCCCGGGCCAGGGTGATTTTGCCTAAGGGGTCGGGCAGAGCAATCAAAGAATCTAAGCCGGACAGCACGTCGGTTAGCTTCGCTTCGTCAAATTTCAGGCGTTTGAGCAGCGGCATGGGCAGATGATCCTGCTCCGCCTCCGTCATGTCCAGGGCATTCTGGGCGAAGATGGCTTCCTTATGCTTTTTCAGGGCGTCCTGAATTCCCCGCAGCGCCGCGTTCCGTTCCTCCAGGGATAAGGCCGCCAATTTGTATGACGCTTGCCGCGCGTCCAAAGCCCACTGCTTTTGTTCCATGTTCGTTCCTCCGCTTACTGCTTCTTCAGCCATTCCACATACTCTTCCAGGCAGTAGTCCAGATCCCGGATTTTCCGGCTATGCTCCAGGCCCACGTAGCGCACGTGCCATTCCTCGCCGGTGATGCCGGTGATGTCGGATTTTTCGTCGGTATAGCGCATGATAAAGCCGTAGTCCCAGCAGTGCTGCTTGAGCCAGAGATATTGGGCGGTGTCCCCGAAGGACTCGCCGGGCACGTTCAGGTCAAAGGCCAGGCCGGTGTGGTGCTCGCTGCAGCCGGGGTCGGCCACGGACTGGCGGGTGCGGCTGATCGCCTGGGAACGGGTGAGATTGCTTTCTTCCATGTATTTGTTCACCCGGTTGTTGAAAATTCGCTTCTGGTCGGCGATGGTGCGGTAGGCTTCCCGCAGCTTCCAGGGCTTGTAGCCGTCGTTCACCGCGGCCTGGAGCATGTCTCTCAGCGCTTCCGCCGCCTCGCGGACGGCCTGGATGCCATTGCTTTCGTAGGTCATCAGGCTGCCGGCAATGTCCTTCACCTTCACAAGGTCAGCCGGTTCAAAGCCGTCGGGCAGCGGGTTCTGCTTGTTCACCAGCAGCGGAACGCTCCTGTCCTCCAGCACGTCCACCGGCCCCGGGGCGGGCAGCGCTTCGTCGGAATACAGCACAGCCTGGGTCTTTTGCCCGGCGATGCCGTCGGCGTCCAGGCCGTTGATTTTCTGGAAGGTCTGCACGGCGGTCTTGGTGCCGGTGCCATAATCGCCGTCGATGTTTCCGCGGTAATAGCCCAAATCCTGCAAGCGCACCTGCAGCCGCCGCACCTCGTCTCCCTTGGAGCCGCTGCCCAGCAGCCCCGGCGTGGGGGAGGGCGTGGGCGTCGGAACCGGCGTCGGGGCCGGAGTGACACGGAAGGGGTCGGGCGTCACGCTGACAGGCCGGACCGTGGCGGTCGGCGCGGGGGTCACGGCGGCTTCCGCTTCGTATACCTTCCAGGTGTTCATGGCCCTTGTGCCAAGAATCAGCGCCGTGGTGAGCAAGGCCAGCAGCAGCAGGATAAACAGATACGGGTTATTGCGCTTCCGGTAATTGCGGTTCTGCGGCATAGCAGCCTCCCTGCGGTCAGTTTTCTACAGGGAAATTATATCGGCTTTTGCCCCTCCTGTCAATGCTCCCGCAGCCAGGCTTCCGCGTCCGCCTCGGTATCAAAGCCGATGTTCAGCAAAAGCGCCTCGCGCGCTTCCGGGGAAAAATCCTCCAGGGAACGGCCCGCGTCTTTCACCACCGCCATGCCGTCGCCGTACATGTTGCGCAGCAGCACCACGTCCCCCGCTTCATTCACGCCCGCCACCGTGTGGATGGGGCAGAACAGCGGGATTTCCCGGCGCATGTCGATGTGCTCCGGGGCGCAGGCTTCAATCTGCCAAAGGCCGTAATAATCCTGAACCGCGGCAAAGTCCGCCCCAACCAGCGCTTCCGGGGCCCGGACGCGCCGGGTCACGCTGTGGCCGCACCGGGAAAAAGCCATGGTCTGGATGATTTCACAGCCCGATGCGATGCTCGCGCCTTGTTCCGCGGCCCCGACGGCGGGCTGCGCGGCGTCTGTCAGCGCCGGGGGTTCAAGCTCCGGGGCTTTCGCGGTTTCCGTCATCAGGCCCGCCGCCAGCGCCAATGCGCACGCCGCCAGCAGAACGCCGTGAAAGCTCCCTGGTTTTTTCATTTTCTTCATGCTCATTCCTCCCCTGGCTATCATGTCCATCTTGCGGAAAAAACATTCCTGTGCTACAATTTAGCTGAACAGGAAGGAGCTATGAAAAAATGAAACGGTGCGTAATCTTTGACCTGGACGGAACGCTGGTGCATACCTTGCCGGATATCGCCGCGGCGATGAACCGTACGCTTGAAAAATTCGGCCTGCCGGTCTTTGGCGAAAGCGCATATAAATACAAGGTGGGCAACGGCGTTCTGAAACTGACCGAACGCTGCATCGGCGAGCGGAAGGATCTGTACCAGCAGGTGCTGGAAACCTACAAGGCTGACTACGCCGTGAACAACCAGGTGAACAGCAAGGCGTTCCTGGGCGTGCCGGAAATGCTCAAAGCGCTGTGCGACAAGGGCGTTTACGTGTGCGTGCTCACCAACAAGGATCAGGCCGACGCCGAACGGGTGCTGGGCCATTATTTCCCGGACGCGCATTTTTCCGTGATCCGGGGCAGGAGGGAGGGCGTGCCCCTCAAGCCCGACCCCACAGGCGCGCTGCTGATCGCGGAACAGCTGGGCGTCGAACCCGACGATTGCTGGTATGTGGGCGACACCAGCACGGACATGAACACCGGCAACGCCGCCGGCATGGAAACCATCGGCGTGCTCTGGGGCTACCGCCCGCGGGAGGAGCTGACCGCCAACGGGGCCCGGCACCTGGTCAGCGAGCCGGAGGAAATCGTGGAACTGGTTATGGCGTAGCAGAAAGGAAGAATGCAAATGAAGCTGTTCATTTCCGCCGATATTGAAGGCACAACCGGTATTGCCCTGTGGGATGAAACGGAAAACGGACATTCCCGCTATCCCTACTTCGCCGAGCAGATGACCAAAGAAGTGAAAGCCGCCTGCGAAGGGGCAATGGCAGCCGGGGCGGACGATATCCTGATCAAGGACGCCCATGACAGCGCCTGCAACCTGATTCCTTCCCTGCTGCCGGAGGATATCCGCCTGTTCCGCGGCTGGGGCAGCGATGTGTTCAGCATGATGAGCGGGCTGGAACCGGGGTATGACGGCGTGTTCTTCACCGGCTATCATTCCGCCGCCGGCATGGACACCAACCCGCTTTCCCATACCATGAACCTGAACAACAATTCCGTGCGCATCAACGGCATCATAGCGCCCGAGCTGATGATCAACAGCCTGACGGCGGCTTACATGGGCGTGCCTGTCCGGCTGGTGACAGGGGACAAGGGCGTATGCGACTGGATGAAGCGGATGAACCCCAACATCGAAACCGTGGCCGTCAGCGAAGGCCGGGGCAGCGGTTCCATTTCCATCCATCCCAACAAAGCCCTGCGCCTTATCCGCGAGGCAGCCGAGCGCGCCATGCATAAGGATGCGAAGGACTGCATGTTCCCCCTGCCCGAGCATTTCCGGGTGGAGATCAATTTTAAAAAGCACCCCTCCGCCCGCAGCGCCGCGGCGTATCCCGGCGTGAAGCAGACAGGGCCTTATTCCGTGGCTTACGAAGCCGATGATTATATGGATGTGCTGAAAATGCTGGATTTTGTGCTATAACAGCTGCGTATCCGTTCAGGCGTTCAGATTGAATCCGCGCGCTGAACGGATACGCAGTTTTTTTATTTCCAAAGCGAATTGGGATAGATGCCCTCTTTTTTCATTTGGGCGATGGCGGCCTGCACCTGGGGCATATCGGGCTGGTAGGTGATGCCGTACCATTTTTCGGGGCAGGGCAGCACGCGCACCTTGGCCTTGCCCTCGGCGATCAGCTGGTTCGGGATCAGGGGCAGGAAATATTCGCACTTGAGCGGGTTCTTGGGCAGGTTTTCCGCCAGAAACGCGGCGAAGCGGCCCTCGATCTCTTTCAGGATGTCCGGCGTGAACCCCCAGAAATTCATGGACACGATGGTGCCGTTGGGCAGGAAGGTAAAGGTCTTGCCCTCGTCCTCGGTGTAGGCCGCGCCGCCGTCCCGGGGCTCCACGTGGGTGCGCTCCACAATGCCGGTCAGGAACTGGCCGCTCTCATCCATGGCGCACACGCCCCGGGCCACGTGGCCGTTCTCGGTCAGGGTGTTTTCCACCTGATAGCCCACCATGGCGTATTCGCCGGCAGGGTGGTCAGAGGTCAGATAGTCGTGGATGATTTTGAAGGAATCCTTGCCGTAGAAGTCGTCCGCATTGATGACGGAGAAGGGCGCGTCGATCACGTCCTTGGCACAGAGCACGGCGTGGGCGGTGCCCCAGGGCTTCACCCGGCCTTCGGGAACGCTGAACCCGGCGGGCAGGATCTCGGGCCGCTGGTGGACATACACGATCTCCGCCGCATGGCCGATGCGCCTGCCCAGCGTATCCCGGAAGAGCTGCTCGTTTTCAGGCTTCACGATCAGGATGATTTGGCCAAACCCTGCGCGCACGGCGTCAAAAATGGAATAATCGATAATCCAGTGGTTCTGCGGATCAACGGAGGCCATCTGCTTGAGGCCGCCAAACCGGCTGCCCAGCCCGGCAGCCATGATCACCAATTGCGGTTTTTTCATCGTTCATACCCCCTGCTGCTTTGCGCGTTCCAATACGCGGATTGCTTGCCCGATCAGTATAGTACATATTTTCCTTTTTGTCCATGTAAATTTGGCGCTCTTTTTTCTGCTGTAAGAAACTATTAGCAGCCTTGTTGTGAAGTACGAAAATCAAACAAGAAGAACCGCTGGGGTTTCACCCCAGGCCCCACCAGGGTACTGAGTACCCTGGACCCGCACCTGGCGATAATACGCCGTTTGAAGATATCGACAGCCTCCGCCTGCCGCGCTGGGGTTTACGAAAGCTTGAAAGCTTCTGGCCCAAGAAAGCAATGAAAAAGCGCTGGGGAAAGGAAAGCCTCAACCAAGCTGGCTCCCGCTTCGGCTTTACTCTGTAAAGCCGAGCGGAATGAGCGTACAAAAGGCTTTCTTTTC
>CADBCX010000055.1 GCA_902793245.1 uncultured Eubacteriales bacterium
GTGCGCTGGGGGTCCTTCTGCTGCAAATGGCTCACGTCCGTCCACACGTCGCCGGGGTACACGGGATCGTCGTCGTAATAGATATAGGTTTTCCCGCCGCTTTTGATGCTGCGGTAGGGCCGCCCCTGCTCGTCGATGCTGCGGCGCATGTGGTTGGAACGGTTTTCGCCCCGGGAAATGGGCACAGCGGTGATGTCGAAATACTGGTTCCGGGATTTGCGGTAGAACAAAATCACGTCATGCTTGCGGGAAAAGCGTTTCATGGTACGCCCGCCGGACTGGTAGGCCCAGATGATTTCATTGACGAAATTGCTTTCCCCGAAAATCTCATCGCACAGCAGCCTGGCGTGCGCCGCCATGCGGCTGTCCAGGTGGAGAAACAGGGAACCCGTATCGCTGAGCAGCATCCTGGCGTTTTCCAGCGCTTGGCGAAGCAGGCCCAAAAAATCCGCTTTCCCGGAAAACCTATCCTGATAGGCGGGCAGGGTCAGGGTGTTTTTGCCCGTCGCCCAGCCCTTGTCTCCCACGCGCATCCGCATAAAAAAGTCGTCCCCCGTCATGAACGGCGGATCGAGATACACGCAGGCAACCTGGCCCGCCCAGGCGCTGAAATCGCCCCGGGCGTCCCGCAGAAGCAAGGAGCCCTGACTGCCGTTCAAATGAATCTCCCGGTCACATTCCACCTGTACCCAAGGCATGGCTGTACCTCCGTTGTAGGGATTAAGTCGCTTATAAGCGAGAGTCTGCGCAAAATGGCAAATTGTTGAGAGAACAGAGTACAGAGTTCAGAGTACAGATTTATATCGTCAATCCATGAGGGCCATCCACATCGTACATGCTATTCAATCTGTACTCTGTACTCTGAACTCTCTCCAAACTGCCTTTCCGGGTTAGGGATTTGATTGATAAAGCAATCAGCAGCATAGCATCCCGAATGCCTATTGCCTTATAACGCAAGCTTCTTCAATTGTTCGTTATAAGCGTGTATCGCATCTAAAAACTTCGCGTGCTCCGGGCAGGCGTAGAGCACCGCGCCCGCTTCCTTCACCGCTTCCACAAAAGCGGGATTCAGGCCGCGCTTGCCGCTTTCCATCAGGGGGCAAACCGCCCAGGCCCGCCGGTCCATTCTGGCCCCCGTTCTGGTGGGCAGCATGGGAAACAGGCGGCAGGAAAGGGAACGGTTTCCGCGTTCGCAGAACCCATCGCAGGTCAGCAGCTTCGCCCCCTGCAGCACGGCGTCATCCGCCCGGATGGAAAAGCCCTCCGGCAAAACGGCGTACAGCGCTTCCTCCCCCGGAAACAGCAGCATTCCGCCCTGGCCGTCCTCGTCCGGCTGGCAGCACGCGCCGCCGCAGGCGCGCCCGCAGTCCCCTTTGAGCGGCGTCACAACCTCCAGCATCCGCCTCGCTTTCAGTACGGCTTCCAATGGCTCCACGCGAACAGCTCCCAACCCATATAAATGATGTGGTAATTGTACCACAAAAAACATGGATTGACAAGGCGGGATTCTTTGTTTATTATTACAGGCGGAAGGAAGTGATCACGATGCGTCTTGCTTTGCCCAAGCCTGTTGAAACGGCTTTGTCCCGCCTGGAAAAGGCGGGTTATTCCGCCTATGTCGTGGGCGGCTGCGTGCGCGACCACGTACTGGGCTTCACGCCGCATGATTATGACATCTGCTCTGCCGCCACGCCGGAGGAGATGCAGAAGGTTTTTCAGGGAGAACGCACGATTGAAACGGGCCTCAAGCACGGCACCCTGACCGTGCTGCTGTCCGGTATGCCCCTGGAAATCACCACCTATCGGGTGGACGGCGCCTATTCCGACGGGCGGCATCCCGATTCCGTGCAATTTACCGCCCGGGTGGAGGACGACCTCTCCCGCCGGGACTTCACCATCAACGCCATGGCTTATTCCCCCAGCGCCGGGCTGGTGGATCCCTTCGGCGGGCAGGCGGACTGCGAGCGCGGCGTGATCCGCTGCGTGGGCGACCCTGCCGCCCGTTTTGGCGAGGATGCGCTGCGCATTCTCCGAGCCCTGCGCTTTTCCTCGCGGCTGGGCTTTCCCATCGAGGAGGCCACGGCGCAGGCCGCCGTCGCGGGCATGAAGAATCTCTGCCATGTGAGCCGGGAGCGCATCGCCGTGGAGCTGAGCGGCATTTTGCAGGGCAAGGACGCGGCCCGTGTGCTGCGCAAATTCCCGGAGGTCATAGAAACCGTGCTGCCGGAGCTTCAGCCGCTGATGGCCGGGGAAAAATGGGATCTGACGCTTCGCACCGTCTGCGCCGCGCCGAAAGACCTGTATCTGCGCTGGGCCGCGTTCCTGCGCCTGTGCGGGGCGGACGCGGCGGACAGCGGCAGGCTGGCGCACGATCTGCTGAAAGGCCTGAAAATGTCCGCGAAGATCATGGATACTGTGTCCGAGCTGGTGGCATGGCAGGACGCCGATCTGCGGCCCGAAACGATGCAGGAAATGCTGATGCGCATCGGCCCGGAATGGCTTTCGCAGTTGATTCCGCTGCGCCAGGCCATGCGGACGGCGACGCAAAAAGAAAGCCCGGACGCAATTGCCCGGGACGCGGAAGCGCTGAACCATACGCTGAAAGCTTTATTGGATGAAAACGCCTGTTATACCCTGGCCCAGCTGGCCGTGAACGGAAACGACATGGCCCTTCTGGGACTTTCCGGCGCCGCGATTGGCGAAACTCTTCACGCCCTTCTCCTACAAGTGACGCGCGGCCGGCTTCCCAACGAGCGGGAAGCGCTGCTGGAAGCGGCGAAGGGGACACTTTAAATAAGTTAAGAGTGAGGAGTGAGGAGTTATATAGGCGAGCAATAAGATGCAAACCTGAATTCGCTTTAATTGCATGATCATTCTAAAACTCCTCACTCCTCACTCCTAACTCCTCACTCCTGCCTTCGTGATTTAATGCATCCAAGACCCCATCACACAAACAGCTCCACCGCCGTGTTTTCCTTGCCTTTTTTGGACAGGCTTTCCACGCCTGAATAACGGAAGCGGCCAAAGCCGCGCACGGAGATCACGTCGCCGGGCTTGGGGGTGTGGCCGGGGCTTTCGCACAGCCTGCCGCTTATGAAGATTTTCCCGGCGGGGAAGAGGGCCTGGGCGTCGCTGCGGCTCATCCTGAACACATGGGCTACCAGCGCGTCCACCCGCTGGGACGAGACCTGCACCAGCATCCGCTTCGTTTCAAACAGCGCGCCTTCCGGCAGGCCGGAGGCGATTTCGCAGGCAAGCGATGTATGCCGGGCCTGGACGAAATGCTCCGCGATGTACGGCGCGATGCGTTCCTCGCAGAACAGGTACGCCGCGTCCTTCCGCACCACAATATCGCCCAGCAGCTCCCGTTCCATGCCCAGGGCCATGAGGGACCCAAGATAGTCACGATGGGTCAGGGGTTCGGCGAACTTCGCGCCGCGGGGCGTGATGCGCAGAACGGCAATGGGGAAGGGCTGATCGTAGCCGCACAGCTCCTCGCTGCCGAAGCGCAGCATCTGCCGCTCGCATCCCTCCGCCCCGCCGAACATCGTCCAGGGGACCGGCGGCAGGGAAGGCGCCAGGCGCATAAAATCCGACCTGCCTGCCAGGTCCAGAAAATGAGTGAAGCAGTATACCCCCTGCCCATAACTGCGGTTCGCCAGCTCGGCGAGCCGCTTTTTCAATGTTTCGTCCATGCGTGTTCCTCCCGTGCCTCTGATTATAGCATTGGTTAAAGGATACCGCAAGGCGTGTTCCAGGCAGCGCCGCTTGCAATTCATGTTTTTTCCTGATACAATAGAAGCGGAATACACAGGAGGACAAGAGAATGGAAATTTGGGATTTATACGATGCAAACCGAAACCTGACGGGGGAGACCATGGTTCGCGGGGAACCGGTGCCAAAGGGCCGGTATCACCTGATTGTGGACGTGCTGTTTCTCAACGGCAAGGGGGAAACGCTGCTGCAGCGCCGGGCGAAGAACAAGAAACCCATGCCGGACATCTGGTCGGTGACGGGCGGCTCCGCGCTGGCGGGGGAGGACAGCTATGCCGCCTGCGTCCGGGAAACGGAAGAAGAAATGGGCTTCACGCCGGACATGCGGAACGCCCGGGTGCTGATGACCGATATGGCCGAGCGTCCGGGCCGCGGCTTTATCCGGGACGTGTGGCTGGTGCGGCAGGACGTGCCCATCGAAGCCATGCGCTGGCAGGAGGAGGAAGTGCAGGACGGCATGTGGATCCTGCCGGAAAAAATCGCCGCCGACCCCGAACTGAAACGGCAGCTCGGCGAACTGTTTTTCTGGGAAGAAGCGTTCCCTTATCTCTGTCTGGAAAGCATGCGCATCCGCATTCCCAAGGGCGTCTACCGGCATTACAAGGGCAACCGGTACGAAGTGTTGGATCTGGCGCTCCATTCCGAAACCCTGGAGCCCATGGTGGTCTACCGCGCCCTGTACGGCCACGGTGAACTCTGGACGCGCCCGGCGTGCATGTGGAACGAAACGGTCATCCTCCCGGATGGGCGGGCCGTAAAGCGGTTTGAGGCCGAACAAACGGGCGAAAGATGATCTTTTTACGCCGCACATATGGCGTTTTTGCTTTTCCTGTGCTATAATGGTTAGGGAAGCAATCTCCTGTTTTTTGGAGTATGCAATTTTACGCTGATATAAACAGAACGGGGTGAAGGGATGAAATCCAAGCGGTTGATATTTTTGGCGCTGCTGGCCGCGGCATGGATGATATTTGCGGCGGCGTCCTCCCTGGCGGAGGATACGCTGAGCGAATACGCGGTCAATGGATGGAATTATGTGGATCAATCCATGGACGTGAGCCATGGCATCCCGGAAAACGCAATCGGCGTGCTGGCGCGCATCCGCGACGCCGGGGTGCTGCGGGTGGCAATCGAGCCTTATTTCCCGCCACAGGAATTCATTGACCCGTCGCTGCCGGAAGGCGAGCAAATCGTGGGCCCCGACGTGGAGCTTGCCCGCCTGATCGCGGAAAGGATGGGCGTGAAGCTTCAGCTTGTGCCCATGGATTTCAGCCTGGTGCTCACCTCGGTCAACGACGGCGACTGCGACCTGGCGATTTCCGCCCTGATGTATACGCCCGGCCGCGCCGTAACCAACACATTCTCCAAGGGATATTATTACGGCGACGAGGATTCCGACGTCGGCCTGCTGGTGCAGGTCAGGAACCTGGAAAAGATCAAATCCCTCGACGATCTGGCGGGCAAAATCATCGTGGCGCAGAGCGGGTCGCTGCATGAAGCGCTGGCGGCGGAAAAAATCCTTGAATACCAGGAATTCCGCCGGATCAGCACGATTCAGGAAGTGTATCAGGCCATCGCGAACCGCTGGGCCGACGCCGCGGTGGTCAATGTGGCGGCGGCGAAAAGCTACATCGAAGCCCATCCCCAGCAAAAGCTGGCGCTGGTGCCCGGGCTGCAGTTTCAAATCGACCAGGAAATGCAGGGCGACCGGATCGCGGCGAAAAAGGACGAACTGCAGCTGATGTATTTCGTCAACGGCGTGATTGACGAAGTGCTGGCCGACGGGCGGTACATGGCCTGGATTGACAGTTACCAGGAATACTGGGACAGGATCAATCAGAGCGCGGCAAATTAGGAGACAATCGGGCATTGGCGTTCCTGCCCGGAATTGTACGGGAAGCGACGGCGAGGCCTTCGCGTGAGATGGCGCTTCATCCCTGACAGAGATTAGTTTTCCGCTGACGAGATTCGTCTTGCGGGAGCGGAGGAAGAAACCGTGAAAAAGTGGAAGCTCTATCATTTCGCCATATTTATCGTTCTGTGCCTGGCACTGAACTATTTCGGCAGGCTGCTGGCGACAAGCCTGAACCTGCCGCTGTGGCTGGATTCGTTCGGTACGGTGCTGTGCGCTTATATTGCCGGGCCGGTGTGCGGCAGTATGGTGGGCCTGACGCTGAATCTTCTCCATGGCATGACCAGCCGGGTGTCGGCAATTTACGGCCTCACCAGCGTGGCGCTGGCTGTGGTGGTTGGGCTGGCCGCGAAAAAGAACAAACTGGAAACGCTGTTCGGCACGATGACGGCCAGCTCGCTGGCCTGCCTGGCGGCGATTGCCATTTCGGTTCCTCTGAACATCCTGTTCTCCGGAGGCAGCACGGCCAATATCTGGGGGGATGGGGTGATCGACTATCTGCGGGAAATCGGCTGCCCCTATCTGCTGGCCTGCGGGATCGGCCAGTTTTATATCGACTTTATGGATAAAACCCTCACGCTCGTCGTGCTGTATCTGGCGCTGAAGCTGGCGCATCGGGTGGCCGGCCAGAAAAACGAAGACGGCGGCGAAGCGGAAAAGGCCGTAAAAACCGCCGCCGCACTGGTATTGGCAATCCTGCTGCTGGCTCCTCCCGCCACCGTTTCCGCTGAGGAAGACATTCCGGCAAATTATAACGACTATGTGCAGACCGTGTACAGCAGCAAAAACGGCCTGCCCTGCGGCGAAGCCAACGACATCGTGCAGACCAACGACGGCATCCTTTGGGTGGGCACCTACGCGGGCCTGTACCGCTACAACGGGCGCGAATTCCGGGCCATGAACCTGGATTCCGTGCGCAACGTGAATTGCCTGTACGTGGACGCGGAAGGCCGCCTGTGGATCGGCACGAACGACAACGGTTTTTCCATCGCCATCAACGAAAGAATCGTGAATGTGGTGGACGAAAGCAAGGGCCTTCCTTCCAATTCCGTCCGCTCCATTATCCAAAGCTCGGACGGCTATTATTATATCGGCACCACCAGCAGCATGCAGATTCTGATGCTCAAGAGCGGCCTCAAGCGGATGAATTCCCTGTGGGAGGTCAATTATGCCGACGATGTGAGCGCCGACGAGAACGGCCACGTGGCCGCCATCACCAACGACGGCCGCCTGTTCCTGCTGAAGCAGGGCCAGATTCTGTCTTCCCGTATGATGACCAACGGCAAGGAAAGCTTCCGCGCCTGTGCGTTTACGAAAGCGGGAAAGCTGCTGGCGGCCACCACCACCAACCATATCTTTACCTATGATATTTCCTCCGGCGGCTTTGAGGATGTCAGCATCGTCACCTGCGGCGGCATAAAAAACATCAAAGACCTGTATGTGCTGGACAATGGCGAAGTGTTCATTTCCGCCGACAACGGCGTGGGCTACCTGGACACGAACGGCAAGTTCCATCTGATCAACACCAATGAATTCAACGCCTCCATCGACAATATGCTGCTGGACTACCAGGGCAACCTGTGGTTCACTTCTTCCCGCCTGGGCCTGCTTCGCATGGCGCCGTCCGCTTTCCGCGACGTGTATACCACGGCGGGTATGGCGTCAAAGGTGGTCAACACCATCGTCCGCTGGCAGGACGGCTATTATATCGGCACGGACAAGGGCCTGGACGTTGTGGACGAAGCCTGCGTCAGCCAGGTTGAAAACCAGCTGACCGAAAAGCTGGCCAATGTGCGCATCCGCTGCATGACGGTGGACAGCGACGATCATCTGTGGATCTGCACCTACGGCGGCGGCCTGATCGAGGTGGAGCCGGACGGGACGGAGCACATCTACAACCACCAAAACGGCAGCTTCGGCAACCGGGCGCGCCTGGTGTTCCAGCTTTCCGACGGCACCATCCTCGCCGCGGGCGACACGGGCCTGTGCTTTATCCGGGACCATGAAATCCTGCACACCATCGGGAACCAGGGCGGGCTGATCAAATCCATGATCCTGTCCGTGACCGAAATGCCCGACGGCCGCATCCTGGCCGGCACGGACGGCGATGGCATCGCCGTGCTGGAGGACGGCGAAGTGAAGCGCCTGCTCACCACGGAAAACGGGCTGAGCAGCAAGGTGATCCTGCGCACCATTGCCGACCCCAAGGGCCAGGGCGTGTTCATCGTCACCAGCAACGGCCTGTGCTACATGGATGAAAACGAGCAGATCCGCCCACTGAAAAAATTCCCATATTACAATAACTACGACATCTGGGCCCGCGACCCGGACACCCTGTTCGTGATGAGCAGCGCGGGCATTTTCGTCGTCAGCCGGGACGAGCTGCTTTCCGACGCGGAAACCATGGAATATGAACTGCTCAATTTCCGCCGCGGCCTGAACAGCGCGCTTACCGCAAACTCCTGGAATTACAGCGACCGCGAAACCGGCGACCTGTTCCTGCCCTGCGATAAAGGCGTGTACATCATCAACGCCAACCGCTACAGCGACGGAACGAACAGCTACCGGCTGATGGTTTCTGCCCTGCGGCTGGATAACGCGGGAGCGAGCATCCTGCGCGGCGGCACCATGATGATTGAACGCGACGTGAGCAAAATTGAAATCTTCCCCGAGATCATCAACTATACCATTCAGGACCCCTATGTGGGCTATTACCTGGAGGGTTTTGACAGCCATTGGAACATCATGCCCCAGAGCGCGCTGAACTCTATCGTGTACACCAACCTGTATCCCGGCAGCTACACCTTCCACCTGGCGGTATTTGACAACACCCAGCAGAACATTCTGGCTGAGCGGGTATACGATGTGGTGAAAGAAAAGGAAATCTACGATTATCCGTGGTTCACTGTGTACCTGATCCTGGTGCCGATGATCGCCGTGGCGTGGTTCACCTGGTTCGTCGTGCGCACCCAGGTGCAGCGCACGCTGGATCTGCAGAAGCGCGAGCTGGCCGTGGCCAGGCAGCAGATCCAGATGGGCAACGAAACCATCTTCGCCATCGCCAAGGCTGTGGACGCCAAGGACGAGCGCACCAGCCAGCATTCCGCCCGGGTGTCGCAGTATTCCGCCATGATTGCCCATGAGCTGGGCTTCCCGGAAGCGGAGTGCGAGAACCTGCGCAAGACCGCCCTGATGCACGACATCGGCAAGATCGGCATTCCGGACGCCATCCTGAACAAGCCCTCCAGGCTGACCGACGACGAATACACCATCATGAAGTCCCACACCCTGCGGGGCGCGGAGATCCTCAAGGACTTCACTCTGCTGGATCACGTGATCGAAGGCGCGCTGTACCATCATGAGCGTTACGACGGGCGGGGCTATCCGCAAGGGCTCAAGGGAGAGGAAATCCCCATCAACGCCCGCATCATCGGCGTGGCCGATGCCTTCGACGCCATGACCGCCAACCGCGTGTACCGCAAACAGATGGATTTCGGCTATGTGCTGGGCGAACTGGAAAAAGGAAAAGGGTCGCAGTTTGATCCGCAAATGGTGGATGTGCTGCTGAAGCTGATCAATGAAGGCAAAATCAACCTGTACAAGCTGTACGGCGTGAAGCCGGAGGATATGCAGCCCAAACCGGAAGAGACCAAAGAAGAAAAACCCAAAGAAGAACCAAAAGAAGATAAACCAAACGAAGAAAAGCCAAAAGAAGAACCAAAAGAAGAAACACCGAAGCCTGAACAGCCCAAGGCGGACGCCTGAATAGGGAGGTAATATATGAAGCGTTATTATTTCACCACGCTTGCAATTTGCCTGCTGGTGCTGCTGGCGGGCAGCTTCGCCTATGGCATTTGGGACCGGGCGCCCATCCTGGACAAACTGAAAGTGGGCTTCATTTACGAAAACGACGAAAGCACGCCGTACACCTTCAATTTTTTCCTGGCTGAGGAGGCGCTGAAAAAGGAATATGGGGACCGGGTGGAAATCGTCTCCAAAAGCAATGTGCGGGAAACTGAAACGGAGGAACCGCTTCGGGAATTGGTAGACCGGGGCTGCCAGATCATCTTCATCAATTCCTACAGCGAACAGGTGGAGAAGGTGGCCGCGGAATGCCCCGGCGTGCAGTTCTGCCAGGTTTCTTTCCGGCCCATGCCCAGTTCAAATACGCCTGAAAACTACCACACCTTCAAAGGCAAGGCGTATCAGGGCCGTTATGTGAGCGGCATCGTAGCGGGCATGAAGCTGCGGGAAATGATCGACCAAGGGCTCATACAGCCCAGCGAAGCGCTGGTGGGCTATGTGGGCGCTTACGGAACGGAGGAAGTGGTTTCCGGGTTCACGGCATTCCTGCTGGGCGTGCGCTCCGTCGTGCCCGAAGCGACAATGCGCGTGCGCTATACCGGCACATGGAGCAGCTTTGCCATGGAATTGGCCTGCGCCAAGAAATTGATTGACGAAGGCTGCGTGGTCATCTCCCAGCATACGGACACCATTGGCCCCGCTATCGCCTGCGAAGAAGCGATCAGCAGGAAGAAGGTCTATCACGTTGGGTACAACCAGAGCATGATCGATATGGCGCCCCATGCTTCCCTGATCAGCACGCGCATCAACTGGACGCCCTATATTTTGGACGCCGTGAACGCGGTCATGTCCTCCAAGCCTATCGAGCAGTTTTCGGACGCAGTCGCCCAGGGCCGCGATATGAGCGCCGGCTTTGAAAAAAACTGGGTGGAAATGCTGGAACTGAACAAGCCCATCGCCGCTGAAGGCACCCAGGCCCGCATCGACCAGGCCATCGAAGCCTTCCGCAAGAATCAGCTCGATGTGTTCAAGGGCAATTATATCGGCGTGAACCCGAAAAATCCCTCCGATACCATCGACCTGAACCAGGGCTTTATCGAAAACAAGGAAAGCTCATCCCCGTCCTTCCATTATATCCTGAAAGACGTCATCACTGTGGAAAAATGATTTTTCCCACGCAAAAATATCCATGCCGCAGGGCATGGAATTTTTGTTGTTCAGCAGAGCTCTTAACAGTTATGTTGCGATGGGAAACAGGGGCCTGCGCGGCCCCTGAACACTGCACCAGGGCGGTGAGTGTCCGCGACCTCAACCCGGACATGATAACCGCCACAGGCGGTACCCTTTTGAAAAACAAGCTTGATTTTTCCTCCGTTTTATTGTACAATAAAATGGAAACAAATGTTCTCTTTGAATTCCCAGTACGCCCGAAGAGGAGGAAAATGAAATGAAATATCCCTGGATCGACGAATACCTGCTTTCCAAGCGCGGCGTGACCAAGGATTTACAGCCGGAATGGAACTGGATCCGGTATCACATCGGCGGGAAAATGTTCGCCGCCATCCTGCTGGACGATGATAACCAGCCCTATTATATCAACCTGAAGCTGGAGCCGCTGGAGGGTGAGCTGATGCGGCAGACGTATCCCGACATCATTCCGGGCTATTACAGCAACAAGCAGCACTGGAACTCCGTGAAGGCCAACGGGGCTGTCCCGGATGACCTGCTGAAATCCCTGCTCGACCGATCCTACCGCCTGGTGCTGGCAGGCTTCAGCCGACAGAAGCAGCGGGAAATTCTGGGCCTGTCCTGCTGCGGCATGGACTGCGCGGCTTGCCCCTTTCATGGCAAGGCCTGCTCCGGGTGCAACGAAAGCAGCGGCAAGGTATTCCATGCTCCCGCGGGCAAGCCCTGTCCCATTTACGCCTGCTGCGCGAACAAGCGCCGTTTTGCGACCTGCGCTTCCTGCCCGGACATTCCCTGCCAGCTCTGGCGCGACACTCGCGACCCGTCCCTCACTGACGAGGCGTTTGAACAAAGCATTGCTGAGCGCGTGGCGCGGCTGAAATAAGATGCTTCACGCGCGGAAGAAGCGAATGAAAAAAGCCGCCCGGTTGTCCGGACAGCGCAGATTGTCGGCAAAGTCCTATTTGATAGATTGCGTGATCGGTTCCGGTCACGCAATCTTTTGGTTACGATAGCCGGCTCCCAAGCGCATAAGGGCCATATGAAGCAGGATGCGTGCTTGGCGGGCAAGATTCAAACCGACAATGTCGTTGGCAAATTCCTCTCCGCTGGCTTTGAAGAAGGCGGTCATCAGGTTTTCCACCGTGAGGCGCTGTTTCTCCTCTCCGGCGATGTCCAGGATGATTTTCCCTTCGTTCATCATGATCAGCCTGTTCCCGAAGCGGATGGCGTCCCGCATGTTGTGGGTGACCATCAGGGTCATCAGCTTGTTTTCCGTCACGATCTTTTCGGAAAGCTGCAATACTTTTTCAGCGGTGCGAGGGTCCAGGGCGGCGGTATGCTCGTCCAGCAGCAGCAGCCGGGGCTTTTTCAGGGTCGCCATCAGCAAGGTCAGCGCCTGCCGCTGGCCGCCGGACAAAAGGCCCACCTTGGTGGTCATCCGGTCTTCCAGCCCCAAGCCCAGGGCAGCCAGCTGCTCCCGGTACTTTTCCCGCTCCGCCCGGGTGATGCCGGGTTTCAAGGTGCGCTTTTCCCCGCGCCGGGCGGCGAGGGCCAGGTTCTCCTCAATCTGCATGGTGGCGGCGGTGCCGGTCATGGGGTCCTGAAACACCCGGCCCAGCAGCGGAGCGCGCCGGTGCTCCGGCAGGCGGGAAATATCCGTTCCGTCGATCACGATGCTGCCCTGGTCGATGGGCCAGACGCCGGCGATGGCGTTCAGCAGGGTGGATTTTCCCGCGCCGTTGCCGCCGATCATGGTGACGAAATCCCCGTCGTTCAGGTGCAGGTTCACCCCGTCCAGCGCGATTTTTTCATTGACGGTCTTGGCGTTAAAGGTCTTTCGCACATTGGTCAGGTCAAGCATGGCGTCCGCCTCCTTTCCGGGTGGACATATGGGCTTTCCAGTACGGAATGCCCAGGAAAACAGCCACGATCAGGGCGGACAGAAGCTTGAGCAGATTGGTGTTCAAGCCCAGCCACAGCACCACCTGGATGACGATGTAATAGAGCACCGCGCCGATGGCAACGCCCGTCAGCTTGAGGGCGAAATTCCGGAACAGCTTTCCGAAAATCACTTGGCTGATGATGACCGCCGCCAGGCCGATCACGATGGCGCCGCGGCCCATGTTCACATCCACAAAGCCCTGGTAATGGGACAGCAGGGCGGAGGACAGGGCGACGATGCCGTTGGAGATCATGAGGCCTAGAATTTTGGCGGTGTTGGTGTTGATGCCCTGGGCGCGGGACATGGCCTCGTTCGCGCCGGTGGCCCGGAGGGAACTGCCCAGCTCGGTGCCGAAGAACCAGTACAGCACGGCGATCAGCAGCGCCAGGAAAATCAGCGCGGTGAAAATGGGATTGTTCAGGCCCATGGTGCGCACGTTGCGCTGGCTGACGATCAGGGCGTATTTGGTCACGTTGATGCCCTGGTTGGCCTTGAATTCCATGATGGCTAAATTAATGGAATACAGCGACAGCTGGGTCAGGATGCCGGCGAGGATGGGCGGGATGCCCATGGCGGTGTGGAACACGCCGGTCAGCAGGCCCGCCAGCATCCCGGCTAAAATGGCGCACAGCAGCGCCAGCCACACGTTCACGCCGTTGAGCATCAGCATCACGCAGACCGCGCCGCCGGTGGCCATGCTGCCGTCCACGGTCAGGTCCGCCAGGTCCAGCACCTTGTAGGTGATATAGACGCCAATCGCCATGATGCCCCAAATCAGCCCCTGGGCAATTGCCCCCGGCATGGCGTTCAGGAGAGCGGTGAAGTTCATGCGGAAACCTCCAAGCAGGTACAGTTTTGGGTCGGGGGTTGGGGGAGATAAAGGGCATTTTAAGTCACGAAAGGGAACGGCGGGGCTTTGCCCCGCACCCCACCAGGGCGGTGACCGCCCTGGACCCGCAATAGCGGAAGTTGTCGGGTTTTCCAGACGGTGTAATATCGCTTATTGGGATGCAAGGGATGAAATCCCTTGCCGCAGGTCTGGGGGCGCGCAGCCCCCAGCGTATCCCTTTGTTTCGCAATGCGATAGTGACTTAAAGCGTCCCTTTCTCTCCATCAAGCGCTTACTGAATCGCCACGTAATCCTCAGGCGCCTTGACGCCCAGCAGTTCGCACAGCTCGGCGTTATATTCCTTGGTGACGTTGGGCGCGAACTGCACGTTCATAGTAGCCACATCCGCGCCGTTCACCAGCACTTCGTAAGCCATTTCGCCGGTGGCGTAGCCCAGGTCATAGTAGCTGATGGACAGGGTGGCCACGCCGCAGCCTTTGCACAGGCCTTCTTCGCCCGCGATCACGGGCTTCATGGCGGGTTCCACCACGTTGCGGATGGCTTCGGTGCAGGAAGCGGCGGTGTTGTCGGTGGGGATGTAGATCACGTCGCTGCCGTCGCAGGCGTTCTGCGCCACAGACGCCACGTCGTTGGAGTCCGCGAAAGTATATTCGGCGCATTCATAGCCCATGGCGGTCAGGTAGCCGGTGATCACATCAACCTGGTACTTGGAATTGGGTTCGGCGGAGCAGTAGAGCAGGCCGACCTTTTTTGCCTCGGGGAACAGTTCCCGAAGCATTTCGGCCTGCTGTTCCAGGGGCGCCAGGTCGCTGGTGCCGGATACGTTCATGCCGGTGGCACCGCTCCAATTGTCAATGTCCAGGGCGGTGGCGTAGTCGGTCACGCTGGTGCCCAGGATCGGAATGTCGCCGGTGGCGGCCACGGCAGCCTGGAGCGCGGGGGTGGCGTTCGCCATGATCAAGTCCACGCCGCCGGAGATAAAGTTGTTCACGATGGTGGAGCAGGTGTTGGAATCGCCGGAAGCGTTCTGTACGTCAAAGGTCACGGCGTCCCCCAGCTTCGCTTTTAGCGCGTCCTGGAAGCCCTGGGTGGCGGCGTCCAGCGCCACATGCTGCACCAGCTGGCACACACCCACGCGATAGGAGCCTTCCGCCATGGCCGTACAGCCCAGGCAAAGCAATAAAGCGATCAGGACAGCAAGCAATTTCTTCATTTTCAAATTCCTCCTCATGTTTTTTATCAAAAAGACGGCCTCCCATCCGGAAGAGCCGTCTTCATGAACGCCTTTGTTCAATCCGATCAGTTCCCGCGGATGGGTTTCGGCTTTGCGAAATACGCATAAAAGGAAAAGCGCAGTGCGTTGGTAAATCGCGCTGCGCAATCATGGGCATAAGGAACAGACATGATCCGTTTCGCATCATGACAAGCTGTGGATACTTGGCTTGCATCGTGCTTCATCCCTGCTCCTCCTTCCCGGAAAATCTTGGGCTTATTATATCACCGAATCCTTGAATGTCAATCGTATCCGGGCCTTCCCCGGATGCAAAAACATTTTATGAACAATCAGCCGTTCTTTCCATGGGGAAGCGGCAGGTTCAACCGTCTTTTGGTCAACCGATCAGGACTTGGAGGACGCTTATTTCTGACTGTTGGTTCAGGAAACCGCCTCCCCAAAGATGCCCTGGCATTCTTGATTTAATCGTTTCGTCCCGCTGTACTTCCCCGGACGCCCATGCTGGCTTCCGCCCTGAACTATGGATTCTTTATTCTTCCGCGAAATCGGTATCCATGGCTACTTGCAGTTCATAGTCCGGGAATGCCTTCTGCACATCGGCAACAACTTCTTTGTAGACGGCCTTGCGGTCCCCGGCGTCAAAGCTGATCACGATATCGAAACGCATGGACTTCTGCTCTTTCAGCAGATAGAATCCGTGCATCTGCCGGACGTGTTCATGGGACAGGGCAATTTCACGCACTTTCTTCTGTGCCGCGATCACATCCTCGTCCTTTGTGTTCACCGAATATACGCCGATGGCTGTCAGGATCACATGATGTTCATGAAGCACCTTCATGGTGATTTCACGAATCAGCTGATCCAGCTGAGCCGCCGAATAGGTGTCCGGCACTTCGATATGGATGGAGCCGTTCCAGGTATCCGGGCCGTAATTGTTCAGAACGAGATCATACGCGCCTTGAACATCCGGAAAGCCCGTAACGGTTTCATGGATGGCTTTCGCAAGCTCTGTATCATTCCGTTCCCCGAGAATCTGGGAAATCGTATCGCGGAGCATTTCAATGCCGGACTTGACGATCACCAGGGAGATGACCGCGCCGAGCCAGGCTTCCAGGGACACATGGAAGATCAAGAAAATCCCCGCCGCGACCAGCGTGGACGCGGAGATGATGGAATCCAGCGTGGCGTCCTCGCCGGAGTTTATCAGGGAATCCGAATTCACCTTTTCGCCCACGCTCTTTACATAGCGCCCAAGCAGTATCTTGACCACAACTGCCACAGCCACAATAATCAGGGAAACAGCGTTATATTCCGGCGTCTCCGGGTGGATGATCTGCTTGACGGACTCCACGAAAGAAGTGATACCGGCATACAGCACGATCACGGAAATAATCATGGCGCTCAGGTATTCGATGCGCCCGTAGCCGAAGGGATGCTTTTTATCTGGTTCTTTTCCTGCCAGCTTCGTCCCGACGATGGTAATCAGAGAACTGCCCGCATCGGAGATGTTGTTGACGGCGTCCAGCACGATGGCGATGGAGTTGGTCATCAGGCCGATCACCGCTTTGAACCCGGCAAGGAACACATTGGCGATGATGCCAATGACGCTGGTTTTGACGATGATTTTTTCGCGGGAAGCTTCCATATCTTTATTCCTCCTTGTGATTCGCCCTGTTTACAGCGCCGCTTCGACGGCGGCCCGGACTTCGCTCATGTCAACGGTCGGCTCGAATCGGGCGACGACCTTGCCTTCCCGGTCGATCAGGAATTTCGTGAAGTTCCAGCCGATGTAGGTTTTCTCGCCATATTTTTTATTGTTCATGGCCGCGAACTTGTTCAGCGCCGCGTTTTTCAGCCCCTTGCCGAAGCCTTCAAAGGGCTTTTCGGAGGCAAGAAACGCAAACAGCGGGTCGGCGGTTTCGCCGTTGACGTCGATCTTCGCAAACTGCGGGAATTCCGTGCCGAATTTCAGCGTGCAGAATTCATGGATCTCCTCATCGCTGCCCGGCGCCTGGCCCGCGAACTGATTGCAGGGGAAGTCCAGGATCTCCAAGCCGCGATCCCGCAGGTCTTTATACATCGCTTCCAGCGGCTCATAATGCGGGGTAAAGCCGCAGCCGGTGGCCGTGTTGACGATCAAAAGGACTTTGCCCTGATACTTAGATAAGCCGACTTCCTGCCCCTGCCTGTCCTTCACCGTGAAATCATAGACCGTTTTCATTTTGACGCTCCTCCTTTTTGGTGTCGTCCTTGTTCTTTTGGTTTCCCAGCAGTTCATAGAGCAAAGAATACAGCATCTTCGCTTTTTCCGGCGGCAGATCGATGCAGCCTGCCACGTGCCCCGGAACATCTTTTGCCTTTTCCTGCAGCGCCCTTCCCGCTTCCGTCAGTGTGATCTCAACAACGCGGTCATCCCTGCGGCACCGGCGTCTCTCCACATAGCCCGCCTGCTCCATCTTTTTCAGCAGCGGGGAGAGCGTTCCGTTGTCCAGCATCAGCTTCTCGCCGATCTCGGTGACGGATATTCCGTCTTTTTCCCACAGAACCAGAAAGACAATGTACTGCGTGTAGGTCAGCCCCAGCGGCTTGAGCCAGGGCGTATACAGGCTCGTCACGTTCCGGGCGGCGGCATAAAGCGGAAAGCACAGCTGATTGGCCAGCTTCATCGCCTCATGATGATCGTGATCCATCGCTTCTCCCTCCATAGCATTTGATACAAATATATTTTATCACATACTTATGCATCCGTCAAGATGCCAAACGAAAAAAAGGATCATAAACATACGCTCAATGCAAAAGCTTGTGGGGGAAAGCGTCCATTCAGTTTTTTGGACTGCGCATACCCTGTGGACAATCCTGGGTCGATTCTATCTTTTTGCTGCGCGAAGCAATGGAAAGCACAATGCAGAGAATCAATTCCAAAAAGGATTGACCGCCGGTACATAAGGCCGTTCCGCAGTTTTCGGGAAATGTTACATTTTCGTTACGAAGAGCCATCCCTATCTGGACGCACTGCCCTGTATCTGGTATAATGGTATTGTCTCACCTCGCCGTTTGTTGAATCATCGAAAGGATGAAAATATGCCCACTGTTGAAAAAGTCAATATTGCCGTCCTGATTGACGCGGAAAACGTAGACCCCTCCTTTGCCGATCAAATTTTCTCTTACGCGCGATCTCTCGGCGTCGTCACCATCCGCGAAATCTATGGTTCCGGCATCTCCCTCAATGAATGGTCAGATGCTATCCTGGAAAACACGATCCACACCAACTTCACCCTGCGTCCGAATCGTTTCAAGAATAGCTCGGATATATCTCTGGTGATCGGTGCGATGGGCAAGCCGCTCCTCCCGCCATCTGCGATGACATCCATGCCGCCGTGCCTCTCTCCAATGATGCTGATGAAGCGGACATCAGGGAACAAGTGCGGTTTCTGGTTCAGAAGGGGTTGAGCGGTGATGTGGCTGCCAAAATTGCTATGATCGTGAAGGAATCGGCGAACCTGCGGGTGGCATACAACGAACTTCGCAAGGTGTACGGAACAGTTGACGGCAAGGCGTATCTTGCCTTGGTGAAAGAGCATAAGGAGACCAGCCATGAAGCTTGAAAGATCGTGCGGAGCAGTCGTTTTCACGCGGAAAGATCATCGGATTTTGTTTATCATTGTGCAGGAAATGGGAGGGGCCTACAGCTTCCCGAAAGGCCACATGGAAGGAAATGAAACAGAAACGGAGACCGCGCAAAGGGAAGTATTTGAAGAAATCGGTTTGAAGCCGGCCTTTATTCCCGGCTTCCGGCAGGAAGATGAATATGATCTCAAAGAAAAGCCGGGAACCAGGAAGCGGGTAACTTATTTCCTGGCAGAATATCAGGGGGAACCGCTCACGCCCAGGGCAGGGGAGATCAGAGGGATAGAACTGCTGCCTTATGAACAGGCGGTGGAACGATTCAACAATAAAAGCACAAAAAACATCCTTGATGCCGCTGTTGAGTTTCTAAATTCGCTTGGGCTTCAGGATACTCCTGTTTCGGTGGAGGCTGGAAAGGAATCGGCTGGTTTCCGGTGATGATCTGAAATGGGGGTATCGCTGCGAATCCTGCGGACTGACAGAAAAAGCATTGAAGCAACAGAGGTGAACGCATATGCGGGTCGGGATCATTTCAGACACCCATGATCTGCTGCGTCCGGAGGCGGCGGAAGCATTACGGGACTGCTGCTGTATCCTCCACGCAGGCGATGTCAGCAGTCCAAGAATCTTGGATGAGTTGGAGCAAATTGCCCCTTTGAGGGTCGTTCGCGGCAATAACGACAAGGAATGGGCATCGCATCTTCCGCTGTTTCTGGACTTTGAATTGTATGGCCTTCATATTTACATGACCCATAAGAAAAAGGACTTGCCCGGGGATTTAAGCCCTTATGATTTGGCAGTATACGGCCATTCCCACCAGTACAGCGAGACCTGGCGGGAGTCTGCGCACAATGGCAAACGCACCCTGCTGCTGAACCCCGGCAGCTGCGGTCCGCGCCGGTTCCACCAGCCGATTACGATGGCTGTTTTGACGATCAGCGAAGGCGGTTTTTCTGTTGAGCGGATTGATATTCCGCACACCACAAAAGAAACAGCGCCGAAGATCGATCCGGGAAACATCAAACAGCAAATCGAAACGGTCATTCGGGAAACGGTGAAAGGAAAAGGAGTCGAATCCATCGCAGCGAAATACGGCATGGACAAAAAACTGGTGGAACAAATCATCCGCCTGTACGTGACGCATCCTGGCGTGACTGCCGACGGCATTATGACAAAGATGGGACTGTGAGGGAAAAGATATGAATACCACGATCATCATCATCATTGCGGTTCTGGCATTGCTGAACCTGGTTTCTTTTTGCCTGATGGCATATGACAAGCACTGCGCCAAGGCAGGAAAATGGCGCGTCCCGGAGAAAACCCTGTTTATAGCGGCGGCATGTTTCGGCGGGCTGGGCGGTGTGCTGGGGATGGTTCTGTGCCGCCATAAGACCAAGCACTGGTATTTCAAAGTATTTTTTCCGCTGCTGCTGGCTGTGCAAATCGTTCTGTTGGCTGCAGGTTATCAGATGATAATGAAACCATGATCAACGCAATGGGCCAGAAAAGCGCGGCGGGTATGCGCTTCGCGTGGGAAAAACATGATCAGCATCGAACAATACAAACAAATCGTGTCACAATTGCTTGATGAACTGCCGGAAGAATTTTTTCGCGAATTATCTGGCGGAGTCATCGTATCAGAAGCCTTTGCAATTCCCGATTATGCCAGGGGAAATGATCTGTATACCCTGGGTTTATACAAGGTATTCTCCGGCGTCCGGCAGATCCTCCTGTTCAAAGGCTCCTTTGACCGGGTCTATCCACAGGCAGACGCGGACGAAGCGCAAAGCATCCTGCGCGGTGTTCTGCGGCATGAATTCCGCCACCATCTGGAATTCCTGGCCGGGGTTCATGGTTCCGCTTCCCTGGAAGCAGCGGATGAACGGGAAAAACGCGCATATCTTGAACGGCATAGGACAGCCGGGGAGAAAAAGTAAGGAGCTTGATAAACAAAAACCATGCCCCGTTTCTTCGTGCGCTGCGCCGCGCCAATTGACGTTCACGCCGCCAGCCACATCCATTTGGAAAAAAGCTATCGAATGGGGACGCCTATGGATTACAGAACACATGATCTATTTCTTCGATTTGTGACAGAAGGCGATCTCGCGGAAGTCGCCCGTACATGGCCCTCCGATCATCGGCCTGTTTCCGAATCCGAAGCCCGAGATGAGATCCTCCGCATGCAGCGGAATCACGCAAGGAACACGGATGGAAGCATTTACCACCTTTGCATGGCAGTTTACTGGATCAATCAGCCGCGCGTCATCATCGGCTGGTGCGGGCTTGACGGCCGCAAAAGCCAGACAGAGCCGGAGATATTTGTCCTGCTGGATGAAGCATACAGGAATAAAGGATATGGGACGCAATGCGTGCGGGAACTGCTGCGCATCGCCGCGGCGGACTATGGCCTTCACAGCGTCCATGGCGGATGCGGCAAAGACAACGCCGCTTCCCAGCGGGCAATGGAAAAGGGCGGAATGGTTCAATACGGAACAGAGGAAAACGGCGACCCTCTGTATCGCTTTTCCGTTCCACCGGTTCATGTCTGCGGAAGGCGGAATCACCGGGCTTTCCTGGCCGCGCCTCCCCAACCCGGCGAAATTATCCTGTTCGGGCATTATCCCCAGAACAGTGATGAACCCAAACCGATTGAATGGATCGTGCTGGAAAACGACGGCAGGATCATCCGGATGATCAGCCGGTATGCGCTGGACGCCCGATGCTACAACTGGGAACGCCGGAAGGTCGCGTGGGCAGGCAGCACGCTGCGGAAATGGCTGAATCAAGGCTTCCTGGATGCCGCGTTCACGGAGGAGGAATGCAAGCGGCTGAAGGCGATGGAGCTGGTTTCGGAGCCGGACACGAGATACGCCCCGCCGCGCCTGTACAGGCCCACCTATGATAAGGTATACTTGTTAAGCAGCCCGGAAGCGGAGCGTTATTTCAAGTCGGACGCGCTGAGGATTTGCTTTGCAACTGCTTATGCGAAGGCGCAAGGCGCTTGGGATACCTGCTGCTGGTGGCTGCGTTCGACCGGCACTCCCCGCGAAGGGGCTCCTATCGTGGATGCGGATGGAGCGTTCCGTGGAAATCCCGTCGACAGCGGCCACGGAAGGGTGCGCCCGGCGGTTGCACTGAGGGTGTGATTCCTGTCGCCGCAGCGGGCTTGATACGGCCATTTTCTGCATCAGATTGAAAAATGCTGTTTTGAAAGATGATGGCATATCCTTTCCCTGCCTGTCCACAGGGTTTTTTCTGTTTCCGCCGCCTTCCTTCTTTTTTTGTCTTGCCCGCGCTTTGATTTCGCTGTATAATGAACACATAGCCATCCATGGGGAGCGGGAGAAGCCAAATGCCCCGGCCAGATGTTCTTTCCCGCATAACGGATAAACATATGTAAGGCATGTGGGGAATGCCGGACCATGAGTTCCCGGTTCGACGGCACCGAAGATGCGGAATCATTCAATACGGCAAGATAGCCTTTGAGACGAAAAAGGCACAAAAGCAAGGAAGCAGGAAAACCATGAGAATCATTTATTTCGATCTATGCGCCATTCCCCTGTTCCTGATGATTTTGTTCATCTGTCATTCCAGAAAAATGACAAAGGGGACCGCGAACCGGCTGTTCATCTCGGTTGTGCTTTTATCTTTATTCAGCGCTGTGGCGGACCTCGGCATGGAAATCGCCGATAACGCGGTTCCGCTTTCCGAGGCGGGCCGCGTCATCTGCACTGTGTCGACTTATATGTATCTGACCTTGCGCAACGCCAATATCGCCGTGCTCCTGCTGTTTTTGCTGGCGCTCACGAAAACCACATTCCTGCTCAGGAAATGGTGGAGCAAGATCGTTTTCAGCCTGCCATATACGATGATTCTGGTCATGCTGGCGCAAAATCCGTTTACCCACAATGCTTTCACTGTCACGGCGGAAGCAGGCTACGCCCGCGGCCCGCTCATGCTGGCATTCTATGGAATCGCCATGGTTTACGGCCTTGGGGGCCTTGCTTACTGCGTCTATTGCCGCCGCTATCTTCCGCCGGACAAATGGATTCCCCTGCTCAGCGTCTATATTCTGGCTTATATCGCGGTTGTGATCCAGTTCTTCCGTCCGCAGCTGCTGGTGGAAATGTTCTGCACCGCCCTGGGCGAAATGCTGATCATGCTCTCCATCATGCGCCCGGAGGAACGCATGGACAGCGAGGCCGGCATGCTGAGCTGGGCCTCTTATCAATCTGATCTTCGGAATATCCTCCTGTCGGGGGAGAAGGTGCAGATCATTGTGATCCGGATGCTGAACTGCCGGGAGATCCGCAATTATCTGGGAGAGCATAAGTACAACAAGTACCTGTCGGAAATCGCCAATGACATCCGCACGATCCGATGGAACCGCCGCCACCGGATCGAGATCTATTTTGAGCGGCCGGGCACCATCTACCTGATTACGGATACGGACGAAACCGGCAGGGAGAACGTGGGCGAACGGCTGCTCTCTGAGATCGGCGATCATATCAAGCGCTATGCGAAAATGGGCGTCCGCTTTGAACCGCGGGTCTGCCTGATCCGCTGCCCGGAGGATCTGCGGAAGGCGGAGGACATCATCAGCCTGGGGCACAGGTTCCAGACTGCCGACAGCAGCGGGCGGACCGCTTTCCGCGCCAGCGAGATTGTCCAGACCAAAGCATTCGTGATCGAAGCGCACATCGAGGAGATACTGGATCGGGCGATCAAAGAAAACCGCATCGTGATGCATTATCAGCCCATCTACGATGTGCGTTCGGGCCGCTTCCATTCCGCGGAAGCGCTGGCCCGTATCGCCGACCCGGAGTATGGCCTCCTCTCTCCGGCCATCTTTATTCCCGCGGCGGAGATGGAAGGCTTCATCCTTCCGCTTGGAGACGCGGTGCTGGAGCAGGTGTTCCGCTTCATTTCAGAGCATGATTTAGACGCGCTCGGCCTTTCCAATATCGAGATCAACCTCTCCGTCGCCCAGTGCATGGAAAGGAACCTGCCGGAAAAAATCCTGGCATTGCAGCGGAAATACGGCGTCGATCCGTGCCGGATCAACCTGGAAATCACGGAAACGACCTTTGAGAATATCAGCGAGACCATGCTGGAAAACGTCAATGCGCTGAGCCGGATGGGGTACAGCTTCGCCCTGGATGATTACGGCATCGGTTATTCCAGCATCCAGCGGGTCAACCATCTCCCGCTGAAGATCATCAAGATTGATAAGAGCATGCTGGAAGAGGCATCTTCCGCAAGCGGACGGACGATTCTGGAGCACACGATGCGCATGATGCAGGCGATTGGCAAACAGCTGGTGGCCGAAGGCGCGGAGACCCAGGACGAGATTGATATCCTGAAAAAAATGGATTGCGACTATATCCAGGGGTTCTATTTCTCCCAGCCGCTGCCCGAAGAGGCATTCATACGCTTCATGAAGGAACAAAACGGAAGGCCGGGATGCTGAAAGAAGCTTTATTCACTCGCGGAGGGGATCGCTGTCGTCCTCAAAGGGTGTGAAACGGGTTCCTCCCTGTGGGACAGCCGTCGCATCGCCGGTGAAGAGTATGGCGGACATGATGAACGATAAGTTCAACTGCGCGGGAAATTGCCTTTTCCAGCGACAGCGCGGCCACTGGTTCGCGCAGGGTTTCGGCTATATAGTTCACATTCTTTTCCGTTGTGATTTTGAAAGCGCCCTGAGACATGATTTTCGCATGGGACACAGTGTGTCCCATTCTTAAAAACAGGGCGTTTGCGTGTTTTGTGTCCTGTTCAAACCATCGATTTTGAGTAGACTGGTTTCTGGAAGGAGGAACAAACGTGGATCTGCAGAAGATCGGCACATTCCTGAAAGAGCTCCGTAAAGAAAAGGAACTCACGCAGGAACAGTTAGCGGAAACCCTCAACGTTTCCAGAAGAACCGTCTCCCGATGGGAAACCGGAAGCAACATGCCCGACCTTGATCTGCTGGTGGAGATGGCTGATCTCTATCAGGTTGATCTCCGGGAATTGCTCAACGGAGAAAGGAAGAAAGAACCTATGGACAAAGAACTCAAAGAAACCGTCCTCCAGGTGGCGGAGTACAGCAATGCTGAAAAGCAACGAGCCGCCACAACGACACGGGTTTACTTTGTGATTGGCATCCTATCGCTGATTGCCAACGCCATCATCAACATGATGGACATGGAAGAAACCTTCTGGACTGGATTCCTGAAAGGCGGAACCTTTGCGCTGGCACTCATCGCCATGGTGTTCGGCATCCTCTACACAACCGGAGCTATGATGAAAATTCAGGCGTTCAAGCTGCGTTTGATTGGAAAGGAAGTATCAAAATGAATATTTTTATCATCCTCGCGTTCCTTCTCGGCGGCGGGACAATCCTTACGGATCATAAGATTCATGAACTGCCTCATTGGCTGGCTGTTGTGCTCTACACAGCTGCCGTCGTTCTGTTTGTAATTGGCATGATTGTCAGCAGGAAAGCCTGAGCATCATCCCGGCTTCACTGATCCCCATACCTCGTCCATGCAAGCGTGACGAGGTTTCTTTTTTTCCTGCTCCCGCTGTACGTCCCATGCCCGCAGGCGCAAGAAACCCAGCGGGTCCATTTTGTCGATTTCCTTCATGCGCCAGCCTTTTTTCATCAGTTCGTTGTAGGTGGCGTATATGTACTCCGTCAGCGTGAGGGTTCCGGCGTGATCGGGTTGATCGCCTGCTGAATCTCCTCCACTTCCTGCGCCACCGATAGGAAAACCCTGCATCGGATATTCCAGCCTTGGATTATCCGATGCAGGGTTTGCAAAAATGGATGCGGAAACGCCCGATATTATTGCGCATGCGCTTTCAAGGCTTTATACACTTCCTTTTGGGCGGGAAACCGATCCCAGCGTTTATATCGGACGTCGTATAATTTTAGCAGTTCCCCCGCGGCTTCCCGGGAGAGGAAAGGGATCAGGGGAAGACAATGGCGTTCCAGCGCCCGAAGCATCAACTGCGCCGACTCGGGCCAGGTGGGCATGTCGTCCCGCGCGAGCAGCAGCCGCACGGCGCTTTCAGCTTCCTTCTCCGAAGGCCCGGCTTTGCAGATTTTGGCAACGGTTTTTTCCACATCTTGATCCATATGTGCATGGCAGGGGTCGTCCTTAATCGAATGGCCGAAGCCCAGCAGTCCGTCCGTGGGCCTGTACTTTTTCCGGCATTCCTCCAAAGCCCTCCGGTAGTCCGTGAACGCCTGCTCCAATGATGTCAGCGGCTCCTCCATCCGTTAGCCTCCCTTTCCGTTATTTCAGGGTGTTTTCATCATCCTTGCACTGCTGCTCCTGCTCGTTGTCCCTGCGGCTTTTCTTCCATACAAGCAGCGCGTAGACGATGACCGCCACTCCTGCCAGACCGAAAAAAGCAATGAACACGATGCGCAATGCCGGGGACATGGAGGCGTCGGCGTCCACCCGTTTTTCAAAAAGTTGGTATGCCAGGTAAATCAGATACGCCCCCACAGCGCCGAGCAGCGTGGAATGGATTCTTTCGTTTTTCAAGAACACACCCTCTTTTTCATGGATAAGGCAATGGGAACTTGGGATTTGGCACGAGGAGCCAACCGATGAATGTATATCGGTCATACCTCTCTTCTTCCAATACTTATTGCCCATTGCCTTAAAAACCATCACTTGCCGGATTTGCGGCTGGACACCACGTCGAAGATAACGGCGACCAGCAGAACGCCGCCTTTCACGACGTACTGCCAGGAGTCGGTAATGCCCATGATGGACATACCCATGTTCAGCACGCCCAGCAGCATGGCACCGATAACCACACCGCCCACGGTGCCGCTGCCACCGTAAGCGGAAGCGCCGCCGATGAAGCAGGAAGCAATGGCGTCCATCTCAAAGGAAGTGCCGGTCTGGCCGGAAACAGAACCGACGCGGGCAAGGCACAGCAGGCCGCACAGGCCGGCCAGCAGACCCATATTTGAGTAGGCCAGGAAGTATACCTTATTGGTGTTGATACCGGACAGGCGGGTGGCCTTCTCGTTGCCGCCCACAGCGTAGAAGTAACGGCCAAAGGCGGTCTTGGAAGTGATGAAGTAATAAATCAGGCAGATGGCCAGCACCCACACCAGCATAACGGAAATGCCTTTGTACTGGCTCAGGAGGGAGCAATACCACATGATCAGGGCGCTGACCACAATCACTTTGCTGTAATCCGCCAGGGCGCTGTTCTGATGATAGCCGTTCTTGCGCTTGTTGATGCGGGAGCGGGCGGTCATCACCAGGATCACCACCACGACGATGGCGCCGATCACCAGGGGCGACCAGATGTGGGGATTATCCACGGGGTTCTGCTTGGTGGAAATCACATCCAGGCCAGGAATATTGATGTAAGAAGTAAAGAGGTTAGTGAAAACCTTGTCCTTGATGGGCACCGTTTTGCTGTCCAGCACCAGGCGGCCTATGCCGCGGAAGATGAACATGCCCGCCAGGGTGGTGATGAAGGGCGGGATGCGCACATAGCCGATCCAATAGCCCTGCAGAATAGTCGTCAGGAGAATGTTCTTGGACGAATGCTGGGTGGATATATCCTTATCAAGATATACAAGCCGGTGAGGCAGATCACGGAACCAACGGACAGGTCGATGTTGCCGCCGGTGAGGATGCACAGCAGCATGCCGCAGGCCAGCACCAACACGTAACCGTTCTGGAGCAGCAGGTTGCTCATGTTCTGGGCGTACAGCAGGCGTCCGCCCGTGAGGAAATAGAACAGGATGAACACCGCGATCAGGGCGATGGTCATGGAGTTTTTCGTTGCGAATTTTTTCACCTTGGTCAGGGTGCTTTCCTGCGGAATAGCGGCAGCCGTCGCTTTTTCTGACATAGGGTGTCACTCCTTTATTGAAATATCATCATTCGGAATTGATTCTTTTGGCGTCAGCGCCCATCGCGCAGGATATAGCCCATGATGATTTCCTGGGTCGCTTCCCTGGCGTCCAGCTCGGCCAGCAGATTTCCTTCATTCATCACGTAAATGCGGTCGCACATGCCCAGCAGTTCCGGCATTTCGGAGGAGATCATGATCACGGACTTGCCCTGCTCCACCATCTGATTGATGAGGCAGTAAATATCGTATTTCGCGCCTACGTCGATGCCGCGGGTGGGTTCGTCCAGGATCAGGATATCAGGCTCGGTGAACATCCATTTGCCCAGCAGCGCTTTTTGCTGGTTGCCGCCGGACAGGTTGCCCACCTTCTGCTCTACGGTAGGAGTCTTGGTGCCCATTTCTTCCCGCATCCGTTCGGCGGCGGCTTTTTCTTTGTCCCGGTCGATCACGCCCTTGGAGCAAACCTTGTCCAGCCGGGGCAGGGTGGTGTTGAACCGGATGGATTCGTTCAGCAGCAAGCCGTTGGTTTTGCGGTCCTCGGTCACATAGGCAAGGCCCGCGTGGATGGCGGCTTCCGGATTTTTCAGCACAGTTTCTTTTCCGTGAATGAAAAGTTTGCCGGAAATGTCCGCGCCGTAGCTCCTGCCGAAAATGGACATGGCCAGCTCGGTGCGCCCCGCGCCCTGGAGGCCGGAGAAGCCGATGACCTCGCCTTTATGCACGTTGAAGGAGATATTATTATCCACGATTTTTTCGGGATAAAGCGGATGATGCACTGTCCAGTCCTTTACTTCCAGGCTGACTTCCGGCTGCACCTTGCGCTCCCGGGCAGGATACCGATCCTCCATGGGGCGGCCTACCATGCCCTTGATAATGCGGTCTTCATTGAATTCGTCCACGCCCTTGACCAGGGTTTCGATGGTGGCGCCATCGCGGATGATGGTGGCCTTGTCGGCGCAGTAGATGATTTCGTTCAGCTTGTGGGTGATGATGATGGAAGTCAGCCCCTGCTTCTTGAATTCCATCAGCAGGTCCAGCAGCATCTTGGCGTCCTCGTCGTTCAGGGAGGACGTGGGTTCATCCAAAATCAGCAGCTTCACGTTTTTGGAGAACGCCTTGGCGATTTCCACCAGCTGCTGCTTGCCTGTGCCGATATCCTTGATCAGCGTGTGGGCGGATTCATGCAGCCCCACCTGCCGCATATGCTTTTCCGCTTCCGCGTAGGTTTTGTTCCAGTCGATATAACCGGCTTTATTCTTAAACTCATTCCCCAGGAACATGTTTTCCCCGATAGAAAGCAGGGGGATCAGCGCCAGTTCCTGGTGAATAATCACGATATTTTGGGCTTCGGATTCTTTCAGGGTTTTAAACTGGCACAGCTTGCCGTTGTAATAGATTTCCCCGGTATAGGTGCCATACGGATAGATACCGGAAAGCACGTTCATCAGCGTGGATTTGCCCGCGCCGTTTTCACCGATCAGGGCGTGAATTTCCCCGCGCTCTACCACCAGGTTGACATTGTCCAGCGCCTTGACGCCCGGGAATTCCTTGGTGATGTTTTTCATTTCCAGAATGACGTCAGCCAAGCGCGATTCCTCCTTTTTGCTATCAGCACTGTGTTTCAAGAAAAGAGCGGGGCTTGGCCCCGCCCTGTGTGTTTAACCGCGAAAGACTCTGCCCCCGAAGGGGCAGAGCGCAGGATACAATGAATTACTTGGCGATCAGGTAGCCGTCTTCGCCCATGGCGTACAGGCCGGTGTCAACCAGGTAGTCCAGGTTGTCCTTGGTCACAACGGTGGGAACCAGCAGGAAGGAAGGAGTGGGATGGCCCTCGGAGCTGGCATAGGATTCGGTGTCGAACGCGCACTCGATTTCCTGAGCGGCGGCGAAAGCAGCGCCGTCGAATTCTCCGCCTTCCAGGATGGCCTTGGCCACAGCCAGGGTTACGATGGCTTCGTTGGCAACGTTCTTGTAAACGGTCATGGTCTGCTTGCCGTCCACGATGTTGCGCAGGTTGGCGATGTCGCCGTCCTGGCCGGTCACGATCACGGCGTTGTC
>CADBCX010000056.1 GCA_902793245.1 uncultured Eubacteriales bacterium
ATGTTGGCGGTGAGCCAGTTTTCCATGCTGTTCTCGATGCCCGCCTGGCCGATGTAGTCGTTCATGGCGTAGCCCGCGGGCTTCAGGTCGCTGAAATAGTATTCCGCATCCTGAATTTTTCCGGTATAACCGATCACGGTGGCGGCCAGGGAGCCGTTGGGATACACCCGTTTGTCGCCCATCGTGACGCCCACCCAGGGCATGGACATGCTGCGGCCCTCGATTTCGCTGACCGTTTCATAGCTCACGTCCTCGGCAAAGGGCACGGGCAGGGACAGGAAAGCGTTGTCCTGCATGGTGGCATTGATGGCGATCACCTTGAGCACGTCTTCTTCGCTCACCTGCACATATTCCGCCACCCGTTCGGGATCCAGGCGGGTCAGGTCCAGGATGCCGGGCCCGCCTTCATCCTTGGAGCCGGGCACGATCAGATCGTCCGTTTCCATGACGACAGAATTGCCGTTTTTATCCAGCGCCAGCAGGTAGGTGCCGTCGCAGAGGGCGGTGAAGCCAAAGCGCCTGCGCAGTGTTTTGAAGCTGTCCGCGGCGCTGGGCCTTTTGCTGCCCATATAGTTGTTGGAATAAAAATATTTCAGGCGGGTTTCCCAGGCGCTTTCTGAAATGCCGGAGCCGAAGTTGAATTCCCAGGCGCCGGATTCTTCATTCCGGATGAGAGGCGGCGTGACGGACACCGTGCCGCCGTATTTTTCAACGATATGAATGGCCTCCAGCAGCTGCTTAGTGGGATAGTCCCAGTCTTCATTCTCACGGTAGAAGGTAACGTTATAAGCCTTTTCGCTCTTTGCCAGCACGACGGAGTTCACGTCCGTGATCATGCCGCGGCTTCCCTTCACGGCGATTTTCTTGATGCTCTGGCTGGCTGTCGCCTGGGCGTACTGGTCGCCGTTTTCAATCTGCAGGCGGTACAGTCCAAAAAACAGAATGCCGAACATAGCCACAATGCCAGTCAGAAACACAAGAAACCGAAGGTTCAGCCGATTATCCTTTCCGCGGGCCTTGCGGCTTTTGCGGAATTCTTCACTCACGCGTTTTCACCTCCCTGCTCCCGCCTCCTGCGGGGATACATGCCCAGCATTTTGCGGCATGGAAGCATCAGCACCACGGCCAGCCCCATGGTATACAGCACGGAGCCCGCCAGGCGGAATAAATGGATCAGGATCAATTCCTCGCCGATCAGATACATATACGCGATCAGCACCAGATTCAGCGCCAGGTCCATCAACCCGGCGCACAGGGGTATGCGCACCGTGGGCGGCAGATCGGTGTCCCGGTAGCGCAGCATAAAGGAATACCACCAATGCTTTTTCCCGCGGCCCTGGCTGATGCGCACCTGCCGCCGCTCATAAGCCAGCCGGCGCTGTTCCAGCTGCCGGTCCGTCATATCGGCAAAGGTCTGGGCGAAAAGCATGGTAATGGCGGGATAGGCGATCACATACAGCGAGGGCACATTGGAATTGGCCATCATGCACTCCATCATCATGCCGATGATGCAGGAGGAGCAGAAGGCATATTTTTTTCCGCAGGAAACCACGATGATGGCCAGAACGGCGAAAACCACGCTGCCCACCACGCTGCGCACCATGAAATACCGCATCACGCACACCTGCACAAGGTACGCGGCCATGGTCAGCAGCAGCACTTTCAGTGCCCGTTTCAAAGGTTTCACTCGTCATCCTCCACTGTCATCGCGCCGGGATCCGATGTGGGCACCGGAGTCGGCGTCGGGGTAAACGTAGGCCGCGGGGTAGGACTCGGCGTTTCGCCGAAGGTGTTTGGCGCCACGTATTCCAGATTCGGCGGCAGCGCGGTGGCGTGCGGGTCTGGCGTAGGCGTCAGCTTGGGCGTGGGCGAAGGCGATACGTTGACCGCCGGCGTCGCCGTCGCCCCGGGAACCGCGGTCGTACCGCCCATGAAGTCGCTCAGTCCCTCCATCTCAAAGGACGGCACCGGGCGGGCCGTGACCAGCGGCTCCAGGCGGATCATCTGCGACGTGCTCGTTCTCTCCTGCGCGTTTTCGGCGTAGGAAGGACGGTAGCGGTACACCGTCACATATTCCAGGTGCTGAAAATCCACCACCGGCTCCAGCACCACGTAGGATTTGTTTTCTTCCATGCCGCGGGTGCTCTCCCGGATATAGCCGATCGGAATGCCCTTGGGGAATTCCAGGCCCACGCCGGAAGTGACCACCACATCATTGGGCCGGGGCAGAGAGTTATCGGGCAGATAATACATGCGGCACATGGGTTCTCCGTTGGTGCCCAGGGTGCCCTTCACGCTGCCCTGGTCACGGCTGGACTGAACCAGCCCGGCCACGGTGCAGTCGCTGTCGATGATGCAGCGCACATTGCACTGGTTGGGCTTCACATTGTACGTCACGCCCACCAGGCCGCCGCCGGCTACCACAGCCATATAATCCGCCACGCCTTTATCCGAACCCACGTCGAGGGTCAGGGTGGAAAAGTAGTTGTTGCCCACTTTGCCGATCACCTGCGCCATGATGGGGTTCATCGCCTGGTGGCTGGGCTGCTGCTGCTCATAAAGCTGGTTGCGCAGCTCCTCCACCTCGCGCTGCAATTCCCGGTTCATCGCCACTTCGGTGGATAATTCATCCACCGTTTTGCGAAGCTCCTCGTATTCATATTCGATGTTCCCGCGGATTTTCAGCATCCGCAGGTAGTTCGCCACGTTGTCCGCGACGGAGGAAAAGAATCCCTGGATGGGCGAAACCACGCCCGTAACGATCTTCTGCGGCACCGACAGGATCGGGAGCTTCACAAAATTGGACACCACCATCAGCGCCGCCATGAGAAACAGGACGCCGCAAAGCAGGATGATGATCATCATCCGCAGAAAACTTTGCTGTTCATCCTTCCTGGCTTTTTTCTTCTTGCTTTTTTTCCCTTTTCCGGGCGCTTTCTTCCCGGTTTTCCTGGCTTTATCGCCGGAATTCGCGGCACCGCTGTTTCTGCGGGAAAAAGCGCTGCTTTCCACACGATGCGCTTCACGGGGCTCGCTGTTCTCCGGTTTCTTTTCTGCCCGCGTCTGAACGATGCGTTCCCGCTTCTCCTCCGGCGGCTTATTCTCTTGCCCGACATCCGCGCCGTCTTTCTTCCGCTGTGGTTCCGGTTCGTCCGCGGGCTTCTGTTCGGGCCGCGTTTCTTCCGCCGGCGCATCGTCCGGCGAATGCGCTTCCGGTTGGTCGCCGGCCTTTTCGGGCAGGGGAGCGTTCTCTTCCGGTGTATCATCGTTTTTCGTTTCCGCGGCGGGCGGCTTCCATGCGGACAGTTTGTCCTTTTCGCCGCGCTGCGCCCAGGCGGGAAGCCGTTCTTCCGCGTCGGGGGCGTAGCCTCCCAAATCCATGGGTTTCAGGCCGTTTCCTTCGGAAAACTCCCGGTTCCGATTTCTTGCCATGCCGATATAAACTCCTGTAATGTAATCACGGTCAGGGAGAAATGGGGCATGAAGCGTTTTTATTCTTCCGCGTCTCCCTTGAGGAAGCTGTCCTTGCCGATGCGGTGGAGCAGATCGATATTATCGGCCAGATGCCCCGCGCCCAGAGCCGCGCAGCTCATGGGGTCCTTCGCCAGCAGCACAGGCATGTCCAGCTCGGAGGCAATATACTGATCCAGCGCAAACAGCTGCGCCCCGCCGCCCGTCAGATGGATGCCGGATTTGAGCACGTCCCCGGCCAGCTCCGGCGGCGTGCGTTCCAGCACATGCTGGATGGCGGCCAGAATCGCTTCGCAAGGGGCGCTCAGCGCTTCATACACCTGCGCGGAGGAGATTTCAGCGGTCTGGGGCAGGTTGGTGATCATATCCCGTCCCCGCACCAGCACGCGCCGTTCCTCCTTCATGGGCAGGGCGGAGCCCAGCGCCATTTTCACGTCCTCAGCGGTGCGCTCGCCGATGAGCATGTTAAACTTGCGTTTCACATAAGCGATGATGGCTTCGTCCATCTTCACCCCGCCCATCCGGATGGAACGGCTCACCACGATGCCGCCCAGGCTGATTACCGCCGCCTCGGTGGTTCCGCCGCCGATGTCCACCACCATGGAGCCCACCGGTTCAAATACCGGCAGGCCGGAACCGACTGCTGCGGCAAAGGGCTTTTCCACCAGACGCAGCTGGTTTTCGCGGATGCCGGCATACACCGCCGCCTTTTTCACCGCCCGCCGCTCGATGGGCGACACACGGCAGGGAATCGTCATGATCGCCCTGGGCTTCACCAGCCGCGAAACCCCGATCGCCTTGCGCACGAAAAAATGCAGCATGGCCTGGGTCATGTCGAAATCCCGGATCATGCCGTCCGACATGGGCCACACCGCCGACACATCCGCCGACGTGCGCCCCAGCATCACCCGCGCTTCCTCGCCGATGGCGCGTACAGTGTGGCGCCCTTCCCGATCCGCCACCAGCAGCGACGGCTCGTTGATCACGATTCCCTTTTTCTTTACATAAATCTGCGTATTCGCTGTACCCAGGTCAATTCCAATATCAGGCGCGACAATGGCCATCTATCATCATCCGTCCGTTTCTGTAATGTTTGTTTTCCGGGGGGAACCACTCTTTGGAGGCCAAAGAGTGGTTCCCCCCGGACCCCCTTCCGAGAAAGCCTTAAGGGATGAAATGTATCTCTGGCCTCTATGCTGTCAATGCAATGAATTATGGCAGCTCCGCTCCCGCGTCCTTCAGCATGTCCCGCACCAGCGCCATAGGCAGGCCGATCACGTTGGAATAGCTGCCCGTGATGCTTCGCACGAACATCCCCGCCCTGCCCTGCACGGCGTAGGCACCCGCCTTGTCCATGGGCTCGCCGGTGGCGATATACCAGGAAATTGCATCTTCGCTCAGCGGCACGAACTCCACCCGCGAAGCGTCGGCGCTCACCGTTTCCCGGCCGTCCCCGCTAATCACGCACACGCCGGTATAGACCGTGTGGCTCTTCCCGGACAGGGCGCGCAGCATGTCACGGGCGTCCTGTTCATCTTTGGGCTTGCCCAGCACACGTCCATCCTGGCACACCACCGTGTCCGCGCCCAGCACCAGTCGTCCCGGATGCAGCCGTGCCACGGCCCGGGCCTTGCGCCGGGCGTTTTCCATCACCAGCGCTTCCGGCTCCCCCGTTTTGATTTCCTCCGCGTCGGCGGTGATGACCTCAAAGGGCAGGCCGGTATATGCCATCAGCTCCCGCCGCCGGGGGGAGGCGGACGCCAATATCAACGATTGGTTCATGTTTTTTCTTCCTTCTTCGCGTCTTTCGGTCTTTTCCGTCTTCCAGTTTTTGAGTAAAAAAAAAACGCGCCCCTTATTATAGCATAATTCAGGGGCGCAAGTACAGTCTTTTTCATCCCATCGAAACAATTTTGTAAAAATGTCATAATTTTTGACGGAGCGGGGAAAGCCGCTTCACCGTCCGCACAGCCGGTCAGCCGTTGCCGAAAAACACGGACACCTCGCAGTTGTGCACCTCCAGGAACATGCCGGGGAACAGCATGCAGTCGTATTCCTCCCAGGCTTCTTGGCTCTCGCACACCGTTCCTTCATGCTCCCAGCCCTCCTCGCCCACGGAGAAGAACGGAATCAGCACGGTTTCATCAGCATCGCCGAAAATGTTGGAAACCGCCGCGTAGCTGCCCGTGCTGCCGGGCAGGGGCCGGATCGTCAGGGTGAAGTAATTCACGGCGTCGGGAAGCTGCCAGTCGCAGAAGAACCGGCCCGAACCGATAAACACCGTTTCGTTCTCCTCGTAATCCCCGGGGAATTCCGGCAGCAGGCACGGGCCGGTTCCTTTCCGCAAGGGGCGCAATTCGCCTTCGCCCTGGACGGTCACCTGCGTTCCCGCTTCCAGATAGAAGGCATACGTGGTTTCCTTCGGCGTTTCCTCATAGACTTCGTATTCAACAACAGTTCCGTCGGGCTTTTCCAGGGTCAGCAGCCCTTCCTGGCCGGGCGCCAGGGAATAATACCACAAGCCCTGCTCGGCTTCCGAAGCCGTCCAGGTACCGTCCATTTCCTCCCAGGGATCAGCGTCCGCGTTTTGCATATCGGCATACAGGATAGCCCTGCATTTGTCCTTTTCCATGTAGAAGTTGCCGCTGCTGTGGTTGCGCAGCTGCCAGTAACCCACGCCGTCCTTTTCCACCTCGCCGATGATCTCCGCCAGCCGGGTTTCCGAATAGTCGTTGCCCTCCTGCCAGGGGTCGCCGGGGTTCTTTTCGATGGGGGCCAGGATTCCTTCCGGGTCGATTTCGTCATTGGGCAGCAGGGCAAACCCCAGGGCAGTGGGGCCATGTTCGCCCGCCAGGCGGTCGGTGAGCTGGATTTGGGCGGCGGGTACCATTTTCGTATCATGCCATCCGCTGGCTGGGTCGCCGTACACGATCTGATACTGGCCCTTCATTTCCCCCACCACGGTCACGGACGCGCCGATGGGAATGGTCACGTCCTCCGCGTCGGTGGCAATGTCGGTTTTGGCAATGCCCGTGCGCAGCTTCACTTCCGCCTGCCAGGGCTGGATGAACACGATCACGTCCTCCATGCGCACGTAGCCGCTGATGTCCGCCTGCCATACCCATTCGTTCTTCATCTCATAGGGCGCGCCGTAGCTTTCCACCGCGGCCCAGCCGCTGTTCCGGGAAAAATCCGTGATGCGCACCGACGCGCCGGAATACAGCTTGGCCCGGACTTTGCCCAGTTCCTTATCCGCATAGACCGCCACATACGCCCCGCCGTCGTCGGGGAACAGGTACGCCTGCTTGACCTCGATGCGGGTACTGCGGATGCGCGAGGCGCGAATGTAGCCCACTTCGCCCGCCTGGTTCGCCGCCAGCCGCCAGTCGTCGCCGATGTCGCCCAGCAGATCAATTTCTCCATTGCCCGCCATCGCCACGATGTCCGCGCTGTTGCGGGGCTCATACAGCAGGTTGGTCTGCGGCGGCACGGACGCCCGGTAGAACAGCTGCGGGGCTTCAAAGTTGACGTTCATGGGCATCAGGTATTCTTTGAGCATGTACCCGGTCAGGCTTACGCCCGTCGTGAACGTGCCGAGCATGTCCACCCGGACCCATTCCCGGCCTTCCCTGTCCTCCACAGGCGTCCTGCCGGTCACGTACACCGGCGTGCCGCTGTAGAACCGGCCCAGGGATTTGGAAGCGGTGTCCGGCTTTTCCCGCAGGTTCAGCCGGTCGGGCATGATGGGATTCGCCACCACCGCCAGGTAACCGGCCTGATCCGCGTCCCAGCCGTATTCCCCGAATCGATCCGCCAGCGCGGAGGAACACACCGACAGCGCCAGGCACAATGCCAGCAAAAGAATGAAAATCCGTTTCATGTTCTTCCCCTCCTTCGTGCTTTCATCTATTATAACACGCGAGGAAGGGCTTTTGTTCCAATCATGGAAAAATTTTTGCTGAGAAGACATATCTGTTCAGCCGATAGAATTGTAAAGAGGCATCACGCGACTATCCCAAAAGCCTTCCCCTTGAGGGGGGCCGAAGCGCCCGGAAAACAGTCCAGTGGACTGTTTTCAGCGAAGGCCGGGCGGCAGCCCTGGATGGTGGGCCGTGCGGAACCAAGTTGGAGAGAACGACCAAGTCCATTCGCACGGCTCGGATGAGGTGTTCCAGCGAATCAATATATAACCCGCTTCATATAAGTCCAGCAAAACACCTCATCCGTCAGGCGCGAAGTATCTTCAATTCATTCACCCAAGTTGGTTCCGCGCCTGACACCATCCGTGGGCTGCCGCCCGGCCTCCGCTGAAAACCAGCCCAAGGGCAGGTTTTCCGGGCGCTTCGGCCCCCCTCAAGGGGAAGGCTTTGGACGGGATTCCTGCTTACTACACTAAATCATCTGTACTCTGCACTCTGTACTCTGTACTCTCGTTCCCCTAATCCCTAATGCCTATTGCCTAATGCCTTTATTCCCTCTCCGCCGCTTTCATGGCGCGCATGGCGTTGAGGATGGCGAGGAAGCACACGCCCACGTCGGCGAACACCGCGGCCCAGAGGGGAGCCAGGTGCAGCACGCCCAGCGCCATCACCGCCAGCTTCACGCCCAGGGAGAAGGCCACGTTCTGCCGGACGATCTCCCGGGTCTTGCGGGCAATGCGGATGGCCGTCGCCAGCTTGCGGGGGTCGTCGTCCATCAGCACCACGTCCGCCGCTTCGATGGCCGCGTCGCTGCCCAACGCGCCCATGGCCACGCCGATGTCCGCCCGGGCCAGCACCGGCGCGTCGTTGATGCCGTCGCCCACGAAGATCAAAGCGCCGTTTTCCTTTTTCTCTTTCAGCAGCCGTTCCACCTCGTTAACCTTTTCATCCGGCAGCAGGCCCGCGTGCGCTTCGTCCACGCCGACTTCCTTCGCCACCGCTTCCGCCACGGCCCGGCTGTCGCCGGTGAGCATCACGGTCTTGCGGACACCCAGCCGCTTCATTTCCTGAATCGCCGCCGCGGAGCCGGGCTTCACGGTGTCGGCAATCACGATATACCCCAGATATTGCCCGTCCGCCGCCACGTGGGCCACGGTGCCGACCTGGGACACATGGGAACAGGACACGCCCTCCCGGATCATCAACTGGGCGTTGCCCACGGAAACGGCTTTTCCGTTGACCTTTGCCCGCACGCCGTGGCCGGAGATTTCCTCCACGCCCTCCACCGTCCAGGCGGAAATGTCCTGCTCGCAGCCCTGCCGAAGGGATTCCGCGATGGGGTGGGTGCTGAACCGTTCGGCGGCGGCGGCGAGGGCAATCAGGTCTTCCTTGGTGCCGTTCACCGCTTTCGCCTCTGCGATGGCGAAACTGCCCTGGGTGAGGGTGCCGGTCTTATCAAACACAGCGGTATCGGCTTTCGCCAAGGTTTCCAGGAAGCCCGCGCCTTTCACCAGGATGCCCCGCCGGGACGCGCCGCCAATGCCGCTGAAAAAGGTGAGGGGCACGGAAATGACCAGCGCGCAGGGACAGGAAATGACCAGGAAGGTGAGGGCGGAGGTGATCCATTGGCTCCAGTCGCCGCCGAAGAACAGCGGAGGAACCAGCGCCACCAGCACCGCCAGCCCCACCACCACAGGGGTGTAAATGCGGGCGAAGCGGGTGATGAACCGGTCGGCCTGGGACTTGTTTTCTCCCGCGTGCTCCACCAGCTCCAGGATGCGGGCCACGGTGGAATCCTCGTAAGCGTGGGCGACTTGAATCCGCAGCAGCCCGTTCAGGTTCACGCAGCCACTGAGGGCCGGGTCGCCCGCCTTCACGCGCCGGGGCATGCTTTCGCCGGTGAGGGCCAGGGTGTTCAGGGAGGATTCGCCTTCGATCACCGTGCCGTCCAGGGGCACCTTTTCGCCGGGGCGCACCACGATGGTCTCCCCTACCTGCACGTACTGGGGCAGGATGGTCTGCACCCGGCCCTCCCGCTCCACGTTAGCGGAGTCAGGGCGGATGTCCATCAGCTCGGCGATGGAGTCCCGACTCTGATCCACGGCGTAGTCCTGGAAGAATTCGCCGATCTGGTACAGCAGCATCACCGCCACGCCCTCGGCATAGTCGCCCAGGCAGAACGCGCCCACGCTGGCCACGGTCATCAGGAACATTTCGTCCAGCGGTTCCAGCCGCAGGATGCTCTTCACCGCTTCGATCACCACCTGATAGCCCACCACCAGATACGCCGCCGCCATGATCACGATTTTCAGCCATTCGGGCAGGGGAATCAGAATGCCAATCAGCAGCAGCGCGGCGCTGACGCCCATGCGGATGAGCATGACCTTCCGGTTTTCCCCTTCCCCGCCGTGGTCGTGACCATGCTCGTGGTTGTGTCCATGTTCATGACTGTGACCATGCTCGTGCTCATGGTCATGATGGTGCTCGTGTTCATGGTCGTGGTCATGATGGTGCTCGTGTTCGTGTTTTTCCTCGTGGTCATGCTCATGGTGGCAATGCTTGCAGCTCATATTTCTTCCTCCGTTCATTCAGAGCGAATGATGAAAATAGGTAAATAAATCTGAACTCTGCACTCTGCAATCTCTTATTCGCACAGGTGCTCCATGCCCATATCAATAATGGTTCTCACGTGCTCGTCCGCCAGGGAATAATACACTGTTTTCCCGTCCCGGCGGAACTTCACCAGCTTGTTGGCTTTCAGCACCCGCAATTGATGCGACACCGCCGAGGGGGTGGCATTCAGCAGCTCCGCAATATCCCCCACGCACATTTCCGCCTCCAGCAGCGCATACAGGATTTTGATGCGCGTGCTGTCGCCGAATACCTTGTACAGCTCGGCCAGGTCGTAAAGCAATTCCTCGTCCGGCATGTCCGCGTTCACGGAAGAAATCAGGTCGGGATGGATGGTCTCGCCTGCCTCGCCGTTTCCCCGGTTTTCCTGAACATCCTGCTTGCCCACGTTGATCATCCTTTCATTTGAACAACTGTTCATATATTATTATATGCAAAACGCCCCTGGTTGTCAAGGGCGTTTTACGTTTAAACTTTATTTTTCTTCTATCCAGTGCCTTTCATTGCTTTCCCAAGTGCGTTCGCTGATGATGTAGCGCGGGCGGCGCTTGGCTTCCAGGTAGGTCTTTCCGATATACTGGCCGATGACGCCCAGGCTGACCAGCTGCACGCCGCCCAAAAGGCAAACGATACACACCATCGAAGTCCAGCCCGCCATGGTATTTCCAAGAACGGCTTCCACAATAGCCCAAATAGCGACGATCAAACCCAGCAGGCTGACGCCTACACCAATGCCAGTAATGATAGCAATGGGCTTGACGGACAGGCTGGTGATGCCGTTGAAAGCCAGGGCCAGCATCTTTTTCAGGGGGTAGTGGCTCTCCCCCGCGATGCGTTCCGCGCGCTCATAATATACACTGGTACTCTTGAACCCAACCAGCGGGAACATGCCCCGCAGGAAAATGTTCACTTCCTCGTACTCCGCGAAGTGATTCAGCACCCGGCTGCTCACCAGGCGGTAATCCGCGTGGTTGAACACCACTTCCGCGCCCAGGGCGTTCATGAGCTTGTAGAAGCCCTCGGCCGTCGTGCGCTTGAACCAGGTGTCGGTGGCGCGCTTGGAGCGCACGCCGTACACCACCTCGCAGCCCGCCAGGTATTCGTCCACCATCTTGTCCATGGCGTTGATGTCATCCTGCCCGTCGCAGTCGATGGAAATCGTGATGTCGCACTTGTCCTTCGCTTCCATCAGCCCCGCCAGCACGGCGTTCTGGTGGCCCCGGTTGCGGCTCTGGCAGATGCCGATAAATCGCTCGTCCTTCTTCGCCAAGTTACAGATGATCTCCCAGGTTTTGTCCTTGGAGCCGTCGTTCACGAACAGCACCCGGCTGTTTTTGCTGATCTTTCCCTGGTCAGCCAGCTCCTTGATTTTGTTCAGGAACATGGGCGCGGTGATGGGCAGCACCTGTTCCTCGTTGTAGCAGGGAATCACGATCCACAGAATCGGTCTTGCGCTCATTTGCTTTTCCCTTTCATGTTCAGGAAGTGTGAAAACAGCATGACATTTTGCTTGTTGTATGGCCCGCAGCATTCTTTCATCCACTGGCCATTCCTTTGTTATCTTCTGTCGCTGCAGAAGGAATCATCCCTCTCCTGCTTTTGCCCCGGCAGATTCAGCACCACCGCAGCGGCAATCACCCCGGCAATGCCGCCGCCGATATGTCCCTGCCAGCTCACGCCCGCGGAAAAGCTATAGATCAGGTTCAGCAAAATACTGCGAACAATCCCGCTGGGATTTCCGTGGTATTTCAGCATGTAGACCAGGGAAGCGCCCATGAGCGCCCAGATTGCGCCGCTTGCCCCGGCGTGAAGGGAACGGCTGCCCCCCGCGAACTCGATGAGCAGACCGGAGCCAATGATGCCAACGATATAAATGAGGGCGTATTTCCATTTGCCCAGGCCGTCCTCCAGCATCAAGCCAAAGGATACGAGGCAGACCATATTGCAGGCCAGGTGCATCATGTCGAAGTGGAGAAAAGCGCTGGTCACGAGCCGGTACCACTGGCCATTTTCCAGGGCTCCCTGATACATCCCATAGGAGTACAAAATCGTGGAAGAACCGCCGGTTGATTCTATCGCAAAGCCGATCAGGTTCAGCGCCAGGACTGCAAGCGTGACAAAGGGGATTTTCCCGTTCCGGAAATACGTCATCATTTTATCCGGCCTCCTTTCGTAAGGCTTTATCGCATTTTACCACATCGGTTCTGAAAAGGAAAGGGCCGGCTGTTACGCCGGCACAGCTTGCGCATGAATGAAGAGAACGGCCAGGATTGGCGGCTTCAAGCGCCCCATGCGCGGCTGAACAGATACGGATTATGCTTTCCTCCGTGCTTTTCTGTCCTTCTTGTTTTCGTACATCGCCCTGTCCGCAAGCTCCATGCTTTCCTCCATGGACAGGGGAGCTTCCGCCGAAGAAACGGCATAGCCCATGCTGATGCCGAGGCAATACGGCAGCTTCTGCCGCTCGGCGATTCTGTCCAATTGTTCATCGATCCTGTGCCTGCGCCACTCCCAGAGATCGGCACTGGTATCATGGGACAAAACCAGGAATTCATCGCCGCCGTAGCGGATCACAAGATCCGTCTTCCCAACAGATTCACGAATCACCCCGGCGGCGATAGAGATCGCGTTGTTCCCAGCCAGGTGGCCAAAGTGGTCATTGATCGTCTTGAGCCCGTCGATATCGAGAACCGCGACGGAATAGCCTGCCGGAGAATGAACGTAATCGTCGCGGTAACGCTTGAAGGCAAACCGGTTCTTGAGGCCGGTGAGCTGGTCCTGCATGTGGAGCCGGTCCAGCTCGGCGATGTTGCTTTTCAGGATCATCTGGCGGTGCAGATTCTCAATGCTGGCGCCGATGCTGTCCTGGCAGATCCTGTAATGGTAGTTGTCCACCGGGAGCATTTCATTCAGGAACACCATATATCCGTAAGAGTGGTTGATGTAATGGATGGGCAGGAGGAGAAACATGTCCCCCGCCTGGGGCTCGGCTGGAACAAGGACCTTCAAGTCGAATGAAACGCCCGTCAGTTCGCCGGTTCTCCCGGAATCCCCGGAGAGAACAACCATCCTGTCATGATAGGGAGCCTCTCCGGCGTCCTTGGTTTCCGGGCTGTCGCTTTCGATATAGGAAAGGTCGTCCTCATTCAGGCAGCAGAAATACGACCGGCAGCCGATCCCCAGCATCATTCCGTGGATGTTCGACGCCAGCTGCGCCAGGGATTCCACGTCCTCCAGCGCGTTATTGAACTGCATCATCCGGCCGATCTGATTTGCGGCTTCCACCTTGTTGACCACCAGGCGGTGAAAGACGCCGGGGTTTGCGCGGTGCGCCGTATCGGACGCCGTGCAGCCGCAGCTGCTCAGATAGCGAACTTCCCCCGGATAGGTGTTATCCTGACTGACTTCCTTGCCGGCCAGCATCTGATCCATCAGCTCACAGGCCAGCTCTGCAGCTTTTCCATCCATGCGGTCAATGCCGGTGATGCTGGGAGACCAGGCGATGCTGTTGCCGCTGCAATTCACGGAACAAATCCGCAGATCGTCCGGCGCTCGCAGACCCCGCGCCTCAAGCGCCATGCATAACCCGATGGCGCTCACGTCGTGGACGCAAACCACAGCCTGGGCGTCCTGCATGACGCCCCGTTGGTCAAAGGTGTTATAAATCACGTCTCCACTCTGGAAGGAAACAGCCGTCGAAAGCACCCTGCTTTCATCGAAGGGGATGCCGTATTTCGGCAGGATGCTTCGGTACACGTCCAGCATGGTTTCAGAAATCACGCGGTTCCCTTCGCTGAGCGCCAGATTGATTCGCGAACAGGAATGGGTCAGGATCAGATGTTCAAGCAGCTCCATTCCCGCCGTCTTGATTTCCAGCCGCAGGCAGGGCACATCCGCCAGTTTCAGATTGATGGCCAGGACGGGGATCCCGCGTTTTTTCAGGATGCCGGTAATCCGCTTCGCCAGCTCCAGGCTCCCAAGATTCGCTTCCAGGATGCAGCCGTCGATATCGAGGATTTCCAGAAGCTGGTATATCGCCGGTTCTCCCTGCGTAAAATCCATGCCATCGCTGTATACGCCGTAGTTTGTGATCACATAAAGCGCGTAACCGCCCATGTCCATGAGCTTGCGGCGCATGGCCCGGATGGTGTTTCCGTGCCGTTCAAAATTGGAGCCGCAGGTGACTAACGCAATCTTTTTTAATGCCGTCATGTTTCATTCCCTCAGACCGAAGGCTGACAGCGCATTGATCTTTTCAGTTCCGTGTCGGCAGCTGACAAATCATATGCAGACTGTATCCCAGGATATTTTAGCATATCGCCGCGGCTCTGTCCATTGATTTTTCCACTTTCAGCAGCGGTTTTCTGCTTTTTTGCTGCTTTTTCAGGCAACGCCGCGTCAGAAAAACTCCTTGTGGACTTTTCGCCGCCGGTCTGGTATAATTTGAAAACAATGACCAAGAATGTGTTGGGGGAATCACCAATACCGAGAGGGAATAATATGAACAAAGTCAGAATGCTGGAAATTATACGGTTTTTGGTTGCGGGTGTTGCGGGATTTGCCGTGGAACTGGCGGCGCTTATTCTTCTGAAAGAAAAGTTTGGGCTGGACACGCTGATCGCCGTCCCGATCGCGTTTGTTCTTTCCGTGGGCGTCAATTATCTGATGTGCGCCCTGTGGGTATTTCATGGGGCAAAAAAGCAAACCGCCAGGGACAGGATAGCGTTTTTCCTGACCAGCGCGGTCGGCTTGGGCCTGAATGAAATCCTGATGCTTCTCTTCCGGGCGATCTGGGGCGAAGAACGGGTTCTGTTTACGTTGTTTTCCTTCGCCGTAAGCCTTTACATGCTGAACAAGATGATCGCAACGGGCATTGTCATGATATGGAATTATTTTACCAAAAGGATGATACTGACAAAGAAGCCCTGATCGATCGCCCTTCTTCCCTATGGCTGTGACGCGGGAATCGCAAACAGTTCGTTTCTGGGCGTATTAATGAGACCGCCACGTTTCTTATGCCATGCTATCATATCTCTTTCTAAAATCTTAATAGCTATGTTGCGAAGGGTAAAAAGAAGGAGAACGGCGGGGCGTTGCCCCGCACCCCACCGTGGTACTGAGTTTCCGCAGCCTCAATCGTCGCAACTCGCCTTCATGGCGAGATTGCTCGTTTCGGCTGATCTCAGCCCGGACATGATAACCGCCACAGGC
>CADBCX010000057.1 GCA_902793245.1 uncultured Eubacteriales bacterium
ATCCCGCGGAAAACAACCTGTATTACAGCGTGTCCAACGAAATCCACCAGACCCTCATGAGCCGCTTCTACTTCTATAACGCTTTCGACGTGGTGTTCAAGTAACCGCCCGATCAAGAACAAGCTGCCGATTCGTCGGCAGCTTGCCGTTTATCGGAAGTTCATGACCCATTTCTTGAACAGACTCTGCAAATCAAGACCCGCCGCCACGTGTTTTCTGTGGCGGCGGGTCCATTTGTTTGATAGAAGGATTGGGTTATACTTTCTCAAGGGCCTGGGCGATATCGGCGATCAGGTCGTCGGCGCTTTCCAGGCCGCAGCTCATGCGCACCAGCCCGGCGGGAACGCCCGCGGCTTTCAATTGTTCGTCGGTCATCTGGCGGTGGGTGGTGGAGGCGGGGTTCAGGCAGCAGGTGCGGGCGTCGGCCACATGGGTCTCGATGGCGGCCAGACGCAGGCTGTTCATGAACACGGAAGCGGCTTCCCGTCCGCCCTTGAGCTCAAAGCTCACCACGCCGCAGGAGCCCTTGGGCAGGTACTTCTTCGCCCGCTCGTGGTACTTGTCCCCCGGCAGGCCGCAGTAGCTGACGCTGGCCACCTTGGGATGCTTCTGCAAGAACTCCGCCACGGCCTGGCCGTTTTCGCAGTGCCGCGCCATGCGGACGTGCAGGCTTTCCAGGCCCAGGTTCAGGTAGAAGGCGTTCTGGGGGGACTGGATGGAGCCAAAGTCCCGCATCAGCTGGGCGGTGCATTTGGTGATGAACGCGCCCGCTTTGCCGAACTTTTCCGCGTAGGTGATGCCGTGGTAGCTGTCGTCCGGGGTGCACAGGCCGGGGAACTTGTCCGCGTGGGCCATCCAGTCAAATTTCCCGCTGTCCACAATCGCGCCGCCCACGCCCACGCCGTGGCCGTCCATATACTTTGTGGTGGAGTGGGTCACGATGTCCGCGCCCCATTCAAAGGGGCGGCAGTTCACCGGGGTGGCGAAGGTGTTGTCGATGATCAGCGGCACGCCGTGGGCGTGGGCCGCCTTGGCGAACTGCTCAATGTCCAGCACCGTCAGGGCAGGGTTGGCGATGGTCTCGCCGAACACCAGCTTGGTGTTGGGCCGGAACGCGGCGCTCAGTTCTTCATCTGTGCAGTCGGGGGAGACGAAGGTGGTCTCGATGCCCATCTTCGCCATGGTCACGCTGATCAGGTTGAAGGTGCCGCCGTAAATGCTGGAGGAGGCCACCATATGATCCCCGCAGGAGGCCAGGTTGAACATGGCGAAGAAGTTCGCCGCCTGGCCGGAGGAGGTGAGCATCGCCGCCGTGCCGCCCTCCAGCTCGGCAATTTTCGCGGCCACATAATCATTGGTGGGGTTTTGCAGCCGGGTATAAAAATATCCGCTGGCTTCCAGGTCAAACAGCTTACCCATGTCCTCGCCGGTGGCGTATTTAAAAGTGGTGGACTGGACGATGGGAATCTGCCTCGGTTCGCCGTTGCCCGGCGTGTAGCCGCCCTGGACGCATTTTGTTTCAATGCGGTAATCGCTCATTGTAAACGGCCTCCTTTGAATTGGCTTGGCTTTTCACGCAAATTTGCCATTCCATGATAGTCAAAAAAAAAGGGCCTGTCAAGCGGGATACAGAAGAAAGACAGGTATTGACGACCAGCGGTTCATTCGATATAATAGGCAGTGATCGAACGTTCACATTATCGTTTGAAACCATCGCAGCGGAAGGAGACGCGCAATGAGAATAGAAACCGACAGGCTGGTCATCACGGAACTGACCCCGGAAATGGCGCAGGCCGTACATGAAAACTCCCTGGACGAAGACACCCGGAGATTTGTTCCCGACGAGGTCTTTGAAACCCTGGAAGAAGCGCGGGAAACCGTTGCATTTCTGATCAGTCAATACAGCGCTTTGGAGGGCCCTCAGGTGTACGCGGTCATCACGAAGGAAGGCAGCCGCAATATCGGATATGTGCAGATGGTGCCGATCGAAGATGGCGCGTGGGAAATCGGCTATCACATCGGAAAAGCGTTCACCGGCAAGGGTTTTGCCACGGAAGCGGTGCAGGCGTTCCTGCCTGTCATGGCGAAACGGCTCGGCTTAAAGGAAGTCACCGGCGTCTGCCTGAAGGACAACGCCGCTTCCCGCCGGGTCATGGAAAAATGCGGGTTTGAAACCCGGTATATCGGCCCCGGCCCCTATCAGGGGGAACAGCGGGAAATCGTCAGGACGGTTTGGAAAGCATGATCCGGAGGGAAAACGCCATGAGAATCGGTATTATCCAGGCATCCTCGCAATGCGATAAAAACGAGGCGCTTTACCGCTGCGCCTGCCGGGCGGTGGAAAGAAACGGGCGGGCGGATACAGTCGTCAACTACGGCGTTTTTCCGGGCGACGGCCGTTCTTTTTCCTATATAGAAGCCGCCCTTAATATCAGCTTACTGCTGAGCAGCGGCGCGGCGGATTTTATCGTGACCGGCTGTTCCTCCGGGCAGGGGATGATGCTGGCCTGCAACAGCCTGCCGGGCGTGCTGTGCGGGTATGTGCCGACGCCCCAGGACGCTTTTCTCTTTGGGCGCATCAACGGCGGGAACGCGGCATCCTTTCCCCTGGGGCTGAATTATGGATGGCTGGGGGAGATCAACCTGCAATGCACACTGGACAAGCTGTTTGAGGGAGCCTTTGGCTGCGGCTATCCCCCGGAGGAAGCGGACAGAAAAAGGCGCGACTCGGAAGCATTGAAGCGCCTGAACGCGGCGACAAAGAAAACACTGCCCGAAGCCCTCGGGCAGTATGACAGCGCCCTCGTCCGCAAGGCATTTCAATGGACAACTGTGCGGGAGGACATCATGCAGCACGGCAGGAATCCGGAAATCGTTTCCCTGGTCGGCAGCTGGAAATAACCCGCCCTTTGGCGTGAGGGCGGCAGCGCCGCACTGACCGGAATGAAGCAACACCAAAACAAAAAATGTCTGAATATGGTGATGGTTCAGACGGATAACAGCCATGTTGTAAAGGACAAAAATCCAACAAGAAATTACGCTGGGGTTTCACCCCAGGCCCCTGCTCCGTTACCCTTCACAACAAGATTGTTAGTAGAATAAAAAGCTGGCAAGGGGCTGCCTCCCTGGGAGGCAGCCCCTTGATTCATGGCCAGTTTTTTATGCGGGTCGTGCGTGATTTATTCGGCCTTGACAAAGATGTAAGCGAAGGCCACGTCGCCGTCCTTCTTGACCATGTTGTCGTCGCTGTAGCACACGATCAGCTGACCATCCTCATTCATGCCCATGTACTTCATGTTTTCATCGGCGATAGCGTCGTTCTCCACGCCGGTCACCTTGCCGAAGAACAGGGTCTTGTCTTCCGCGCTGACCTTGCTCAGCTTGCCAACGCCCTTGGAAATGTAGGTGGAGCCTTCCGTCCAGCCGGTCCATTCTTCGTCCTTGGTCCAGTCCCAGCCGTCCCAGGGCAGCTTGAGCTTGGCTTCGTCGTCAGTGATGGCGGCGTCGAACTGCACGGTGGCTTCGATGTCATGCACATGGGTGTGGGTATAAGCGGCCTGATCCACCATCACGCCCGCGTCGGAGCCGGTGGCGCTGCCGTCCAGGATGGCCTTCACGGTCATGGTGACGGCCTTTTCGGGCACGGCGATGAGGCCGTTCACTTCGATGTCGTTTTCATCGGCGAAGTCTTCGCCGATGTAGGCGGCAGCCAGCACCCATTCGCCCTCCCAGTCGGTGACGGGGGCTTTGCGGTTGAAGGTCAGCACCTTTTCGGGATCGGCGTCCAGGATGCTTTCAGCGAAAGCGACGCAGGAGACCAGCATCATCGCGGCCAGAACCAGAGACAGGAACTTCTTCATAACGGATACTTCCTTTCTGTTTTTTTCTTTTATTATACCATATCATGATACAATATGTAAGGGAAACAGGAAAAATTTACACGCCCGAGTACGCCGCGAAGCCGCAGTCGATGGGCAGCACCACGCCGGTGATGGCGGAGGCGGCCTTGTCGTCGGTGAGGAAGAACACGCCGCCCAGCAGCTCTTCGCTGTCCACGAAGCGGCCCATGGGGGTGCCCTTCAGGATTTTCTCGGAGCGCGCGGTGGGGGTGCCGTCGGCGTTGAAGAGCAGGGCGCGGTTCTGGTTGCTGACCAGGAAGCCGGGGGCGATGGCGTTGGCGCGGATGCCGCTGCCGGCGAAGTGGGTGGCCAGCCACTGAGTGAAGTTGCTGATGGCAGCCTTCGCGCCGGAATAAGCGGGAATCTTGGTCAGCGGGATGTAGGCGTTCATGGAGGAGATGTTCAGGATGTTGCCATGCTTGCGTTCCACCATATCCTTAACGAAGGTCTGGGTGGGAAGCAGGGTGCCCTGGAAGTTGAGCTTGAACACGAAGTCCACGCCGGACGCGTCCAGGTCAAAGAAAGTCTTCTGGCCTTCCTTGGCTTCATGCTGATATTCGTTGTCGGTGGTGGCCCGGGGATTGTTGCCGCCCGCGCCGTTCACCAGGATGTCGCAGGGGCCCAAGTCCTTGAGCACCTGCTGGTGCACTTCTTCCAGCGCTGCGGGGTCCAGCACGTTGGCCTTGTAGCCGACGCAGCAGTAGCCCTGCGCCTGCAGGTCTTCCGCCAGTTTCTTGACGGCTTCTTCGTTCAGATCCAGCGCCGCTACCTTCGCGCCTGCCTGAGCGTACGCCCGGGCCATATCGCCGCACAGCACGCCGCCCGCGCCGGTCACCACAACGACCTTACCGGTAAAATCCACGTTCAGGGGGAGAGTCATAGAGCATTACTCCTTTCGATTTTTAGTTCAAAGCTCTAAGTTCTAAGCGAAAGTTTGTTTGAAAACTATATTGGCTTAGAACTTGGAACTAAGAACTCAGAACTGTTCATCACTCTTTGCTGGGCCACTTTTCCATGGCCTGTTCCACGGTCATGCCCTGGGCGATGCCTTCCTTGCGGGCAGCGTTGACGGCCTGGATTTCCTTCATCTTCGCGCCGGTCAGGCTGTAGCCGTGCATGGCCCACAGGGTCGCGGCCCAGGCCAGCATGGGAATAACGCAGAACATCACGATCACGGCGATCTTGATGCCGGCAGAGAAGGGCGTCGCGTCGGTGGGCAGTTCGGAGAGGCCCGCGAAGATCAGGAAGATGAACGCCACCAGCGTCTGGGCCAGGGAGCTGACCAACTTGTCCACCAGGGAGAACAGGGTGCCCATGATGCCGGGAATGTACTTGCCGGAGCGGTAGGTTTCATAGTCCGAGCAGTCGGCCACCATGGGGATGGGCATATCGGCGGTAGCATAGTACGCGCCATAGCCGATGCCGAAGCACAGAATGAACAGGATGGTATACAGATTGATGGCTCCGCCGCCGTTGAAGGGGAAGGACAGCATCATGGCTGGGTTCTGGTTGTTGGACAGAATCAGCAGCGCCAGCACGCCCACGTAGCAAATGAGGGCCACGGCCACATAGCGGGTAAGGGACGCTTTCTGGCCCAGCTTCTGGCTTGTGCGCACGGAAAGCAGGAAGAAGGGTACGGCGAACACGTAGCCCAGGATCATCATGGGCAGGTACAGGCTGTCATAGTTGCCCATCATGATACCGTAGAGCGCCAGCAGCACGGTGGTGTTGGTGGCGATAGCCAGGGCCAGCTTGCAGCCCGCGCCAGCTACCATCAGGCGCTGCATGGGCTTGTTGTGCTTGATGATTTCCACATATTCGGACACCTTGACCTTTTCCTGCGCGCCGCCGCCCAGGCCGTAGAACTCGGGCCGGTCTTTTTCGGCGATGCCGATGATGGCCAGGATAGTAAGACCCACGGATACCGCGATGCCGATGGGGGTGATGATGCGGTACAATTCAGGCCGGGCGTAGCCGGAGGTAATCACCTTGCCCGCTTCGTCCAGGAGGTTGAACTTGTTCTTGATCATGGGGATCAGGAACTGCATCACGCCCATGCCCAGCATGGAGCCGATGGTGTTGAAGATGGTGAACATGGGGCGCTGGTTGGGGTCGTTGGTCAGCACCGTCTGGCCCGCGCGGGTGACGGAGGTCTGGAAGGTGTAGCCGATGACCCAGACCGCGTAAATGACCACAAACGCCACATAACGCAGCCACATCATGGTTTCGGGGATCAGGGGGGTCAGGCAGTACAGGCAGATCACGCTGACCGCCATGATGACGCTGCCGATGATCATGAAGGGGCGGAATTTGCCGATTTTGGTGCTGGTGCGGTCCATGAGCGCGCCGATGATGGGGTCGGTGATGGCGTCAAAGACGCGCATGAACGTAACCATCAGGGACGCGAACATGCCCAATTGCAAAACGCTTGAGCCAAACTGGGCCACATAGGAAAGGATCAATACAAAGTATACGTTGGTAGCGCCGTTGTTCATCGGGAACAGCGCCAGCTGATACAGTTTCGCGCGGTTCACCCCTGCCGGGGCGGCGGCGGGTTCTTTCGCCATGGAGACGGCCTCCTTCATAGAGATAATGTGTGAAACCTCTCCGGCGCTATGCGCCACCTCCCCTGATAGGGGAGGCATGGGCAGATGCGCCCAGCTTCTCTATCAGGAGAGGCAAAAAAGGCTTCTTAACTGGCTCCCCTATCAGGGGAGCTGTCACCGAAGGTGACTGAGGGGTTATTTCGTCCAGTTCGCTCCTTTATCCCCGGTGTCCTTCAGGCTGTAAGCGGGGTTGGGCTGATTCACATGCCTAAACACCGCTTCGTCGCCGCATTCGCCGCTGGCCACGCGCACCTTGGTTACGTCGCCCATGGGCACGGTGAAGGTGAAGACCTTGCTTCCGTACTTGGTTTCCTTCTGCTGGCCGTTCACGAACAGGGTCACTTCGTTCTGGTTGGAGTATACCTTCACGGTGATTTCCTTTTCGGTGCGGTCCTGGAAACGCTTGGAGCAGATATGCACGAAGGGCTCCTGGCTCCAATAGGCCTTGTACAGGTAGAAGCTGTCCTTCTTGGTTTTGCGGTCAAAGGTCATCAGGCCCTTGTGGTTCATGCCGGGTTCGCCGCCCTGGTTGCGGGCGTCGGCGGCAAAATCGAACATGTTCCACACATGGGTGGCCCACATGTAGGGATTGCGTTCAAAGCACTTGAGCAGATATTCGTGATAAATGGCCTGGTATTCCTCGGTGTGGTCGCCCCGGCGGGGATGGCTGGAATGCAGGTTGGGCATGCCTTCGCAGCCGTACTCGGAATAGCCCAGGCAGCGATCGGGATACACCAGATGGAAGAAGCGCATCCATACGTCGTTCAGCCACAGGCCCGGCACGTACCAGCCCAGGTACAGGTTCCAGGATACCACGTCGGTGATATGGGCCACTTTGTTGAAGGGGCCGCACATGGCGTAGCAGGCCAGGGTGGTAAAGCGGGTTTTGTCCATTTCGTGCACCAGGTCGTTCAGCACATGGTGGTTATCCAGCATGTCCTTCTTGTCCTTGGTGGAAATGGTGATTTCGTTGGATACGCCCCAGCACACGATGGAGGGATGGTTGTAGTTCTGGACGATCAGTTCCTTCATCTGGCTGATGGTGTTTTCCCGGCCATTGGGCATATGTTCGGAGATGTAAGGGATTTCCGCCCATACCACCATGCCCCGCTCGTCGCACAGGTCGTAGAAATACTGATCGTGCTGATAGTGGGCCAGGCGGATGGTGTTAGCCCCCAGCTCGCAGATCAGGTCCATATCCTCTTTGTGCATTTCCTTCGTCAGCGCGTTGCCCGCGCCCTTGCGGTCCTGATGGCGGGAAACGCCGCGGAGAGGATAGCTTTTGCCGTTCAGGTAGAACCCGGTCTTGGGATGATAATGGAAATCGCGCACGCCGAAGCGGCTGGAGATTTCGTCCGCCGCTTCCCCGTCCACTGTCAGGGTCGCCATGGCGGTGTACAGGTAGGGGCTTTCCAGGCCGTTCCACAGGTTTACGTCGGGGATGTCCAGGCGCAGCTCCTTGCCTCTTCCGCCGGCCACCTGTTTGCCGTCCGCGTCCAGGATGCGAATGGAAACTTCGCCCTCTTCGCAGTTGGTCCAGGTTTTGATTTCCACGTCGCCCCGTTTATAGCCCTCGCAGGGCTTGGCGGTGATCTGGATGCCGGGGCCGGAGAAGTGATCCATGTCGAAGTGGTTCTTGTTCACCACGACCAGGTACACGTCCCGGTAAATGCCGCCGTAAAAGGTGAAGTCCGCCTTCTGGGGATAGACCCGGTCGTTCACGCTGTTGTCGGCGATGACCACCAGGGTGTTGTCCTTTTCTTTCAGCAGGGCGGTAATGTCCTTGCGGAAGGTGGAATAGCCGCCGTCGTGGTGGATGCACTTTTCACCGTTCAGGGACACGTCGGCGGTGGCGTTCACGCCCCGGAATTCCAGGTACACGCATTCCGTTTCCGAGTCATAGGCGGGAGCGTCGAAGGTTTTCGTATACACGCAGCTACCCCGCCAGTAGTCGTTGCCGCCGTCCTGCCCGTCGATGGCGTTCCAGGTGTGGGGAAGGTTCACGGGGATTTCCTTTTTATCCGGGCCGATGAAACGCCAGCCCGGATTCAGAGTGATACTCCTTCTCATAACGCTGCGTCCCTTTCTTGATTCCTCAGCGCTTCACGCGGGCGCTGCCGTTCTTCATGATGGATTCCACTTCTTCCTTACTGGCCATGGAGGTGTCGCCGGGGGTGGTCATCGCCAGCGCGCCGTGGGCCGCGCCGTAGTTGACGGCCAGCTCGGGGTCGCCGGTGGTCATGAGGCCGTAGATCAGGCCGGAAGCGAAGGAGTCGCCGCCGCCCACGCGGTCGAGGATCTCCAGGCCGTTGTATTCCTTGGACATATGCACCTGGCCGTCCGCCCAGCAGATGGCTTTCCAGTCGTTGACGGTAGCGGTCTTGACGGTGCGCAGGGTGGTGGCGATGGCCTTGAAGTTGGGATACTGCCGGGCGGCTTCGGCGATCATCTGATAGTAGCCGTCCAGGTTCAGTTCCTTCAGGTTCGCGTCGTTGCCCGCCACTTCCAGGCCCAGGCAGGCGGTGAAGTCCTCTTCGTTGCCGATCATTACGTCCACATACTTCGCCACTTCCTTGTTGACCTCCCGAGCCTTTTCCAGGCCGCCGATGGCCGACCACATGGAGGGGCGGTAGTTCAGGTCGTAAGAAATGAGGGTGCCGTATTTCTTGGCGGTCTTGCAGGCGGCGATAACGGTTTCGCAGCTCTGTTCGGACAGGGCCGCGTAGATGCCGCCGGTGTGCAGCCAGCGCACGCCCAGCTTGCCGAAGACATATTCAAAATCAAAGTCCTCGGGGGTGGCCTTGGAGATGGCGGTGTTGGCCCGGTCAGAGCAGCCCACGGCCCCGCGGATGCCGAAGCCCCGCTCGGTGAAGTTCAGGCCGTTGCGGCAGACGCGGCCGATGCCGTCCGTCTTTTTCCAGCAGATCAGGCTGGTGTCCACGCCGCCCTGCTCGATCAGGTCCTTGAGCAGCTTGCCCACTTCGTTGTCCGCGAAAGCGGTCAGCACGCCGGTGGTCATGCCGAAGCACTTGTGCAGGCCGCGCACCACGTTGTATTCGCCGCCGCCCTCCCAGGCCTTGAACTCGCGGGCGGTGCGGATGCGGCCCTCGCCGGGGTCGAGACGGAGCATGATTTCACCCAGGGATACGGCGTCATATTTGCATTCGTTGGCAGGCTTTAAATTCAGGTTCAGCATTTTATTTATCCTCCTTCGTTTTCGGTCGTTGGTATGTCGGTATATAGAGAGTACAGAGTTCAGAGTACAGAGTACAGATTGAATAGTCGCTATTTATATGTTGTTTGGAGACCGGATATTGAAAACAATATCTTCTGCACTCTGTACTCTGTTCACTCAAAATGCCTGAACAGTTTATTTTTTCCGCCCTTTGTCGATGGCTTCCCAGAGGCCGTTGATGTAAGCCGCGCCTAACGCCCGGTCATACAGGCCGTAGCCGGGGCGGCCCTGCTCGTCCCAGATCATGCGGCCATGGTCGGGGCGGATGTAGGTGTCGGGGCAGGTATCATAAATCGCTTTCACGATTTCATACAGGTCCAGGTCGCCGGTGCTGCTCAGGTGGGCCGCTTCGCGGAAGTGGTGATAGCCCAGATACTTCACGTTCCGCACGTGCATCGCGCCGATGCGGTTCATTTCTCCGAAATGCCGGATGATGGCGGGAATGTCGTTGTCCGGGTTGGAGCCCAGGGAACCGGTGCACAGGCAGAGAGTGTTGGCGGGGCTGTCGTGCAGCTTCACCATCTTGTCGAAGTCCTCCTGGCTGTGGGTGATGCGGGGCAGGCCGAAGATGGGCCAGGCGGGATCGTCGGGATGGCAGGCCATGCGAACGCCCACTTCCTCGCAGACGGGAATCACCGCGTCCAGGAAATACTTGAAATTCTTCCTCAGGTCGTCGGGGCCGATGTTTTCATACTGCTTGAGGGTGGTTTCCAGCAGCGCCAGGCGCTCGGGCTCCCAGCCGGGGAGGGTGAAGCCCTTGCTGTCCTCGGCGGTTTTGCGCACGATTTCCAGCGGATCCATTTCGCCCAGGTCTTTTTCATCGAAGTACAGGCTGTTGCTGCCGTCCTCGGGGATGACCCGGGCCAGGTCGGTGCGCAGCCAGTCGAACACGGGCATGAAGTTGTACACGATCACCTTCACCCCGTGCTTCGCCAGCATCCGGATGGTGGAGATGTAGTTGGCGATGTATTCCTCGCGGGAGGGCAGGCCCATTTTGATGTCCTCGTGGACGTTCACGGACTCGATCACTTCGATCTCCAGACCCGCGTCGTTCACTTCTTTTTTCAGGGCCACGAATTCTTCCTCGGGCCAGTCCACGCCCGCGGGCTTGTCCAGCAGGCCCATCAGGCCGGTCATGCCGGGAATCTGCTTCACGTACTTGAGCGGAATGGGGTCGATGGCGCTGCCGTACCAGCGAAAGGTCATTTTCATGGGACAGTCCTCCTTGTATTTTTTATATTACGCTTTTTTGGTTTTCCGAACGTAAATCGCCACTTCGCCGATCACGAAAGCCGCGGCGATGAGGGCAACGAAGGTAATGAACCGGGGGTCGAAGCCGTGCTTTTCGTCGATGCCGATGAACACGTCTACCACATACCAGTAGCATTTATGCACGAACAGGCAGATGGCCACGCCGGGCGCGATGGCGGTCACGGCGGAGGCCAGGCCGTATTTCTTGATCAGGGCCAGGATCACGGCCAGCGCCGCGCCGCCGATGAGCAGGGCGGTGATGAGGGGATCGTAGCAGTCGCCGTTGTGGGTGCTGTCCAGGCCGAAGGTGCCGTGGATGACAAGGAAATAGACGCCCGCCGCCACAGCCAGCACAGCCGCCAGCAGCAGGACATAGAACCCGAAGCCTTTCTTCGAGGAAGTGTTGCTCATGGAAAAGACTCCTTTCTGGATATGGATAAAAACTGTACGCTGAACGAACCTCGTTCGGGCTTGAAGCATCCATCCGGTTATGGCCCGCATGCCGCGCCGGATCGAACCTGGGTGCCCTCCCATGTTGGCTCTATTATGACACAAAAACCACATGGCGGCAACACTTTTTTCCGCGCTGAACCGATCCCTGAACACGCGATATTTCCGTTCACGACAAAAAAACGTTCATTCACGGCGAGAGCATGGCATAACGGCGGAAGAAAAAGCGTAAATGACAAAATCGGATACTCACGCGCCTTTTCCCGGCTTGCGCGACAGGATGTTTTTCTTTACTTTCCCGCGCTTTTCCTATACAATATGTTCAGATAACAGCCTTTTCAGACAAGGCCCGCGGCCTGGAAGCATCAGCCGCCCGCCCGTCCGAAGGCGTGGCAAAGGTACCGCATAGCCTTTGCACCGCATCCGTGATAAGAAAGGAGATTTCCTCCATGAAACCTTCAACCAAGAGAACATTGAAAAAGCTGTTCCTGAATATCACGTCCGTGCTGTTCGCCGTGACCTTCACCGGCAACATCATCGCCGGGGAGAACGCTGGCCAGATCAACCAGTTCTTGGGCACCAAGACCAGCAAGACCGTTTCCACCCTTCCCGCCGGGCAGGAGGAGGGCTATGCCCGGTACTTTGACAGCAAGTTTTCCTCCATCGCCGAGCTCAAAGCCGCTGGCGAAGCCAAGGTGCGCGAGGTGGAGGGCGAGGGCATCGTGCTGCTCAAGAACGACAACAACACCCTGCCGTTCGCCGCCGGAAGCAAGGTCTCCCTGGTGGGTGTCACGGTGATGGACCCCGTCTACGGCGGTACCGGCTCCGGCGCGGTGGACGCGGACGGCGCGCCCAACTACTACGACGTGCTCACCGGCGCGGGCTTTACCGTGGTGGACAAGCCGCTGCTGGACTATTACGTGGAAAATGAAGCCAAGCGCAACACCTATGAAATCGGCGAAGTGCGCTGGAAGAAAGCCAGCAAGAACCACGACGACACCATCGGCCAGGGCGAGGACGTGATCTACGTGGTGGGCCGCGTGGGCGGCGAAGGCGACGACGTGACCGCCGAAAAGGAAGACGCGCTCGAATTAGACAACGGCACAAAGGATTACCTGACCCTGAACGAGGACGAGCGCTCTATCCTGGAAGGGCTGGCCAAGCTCAAGGACAAGGGCGACATCCGCTCCATCACCGTGATCATCAACAGCGCCAACCCCATTTCCACCGCCTTCCTCTTTGAGGAGGACTACGCCGTGGACGCCGCCCTGTGGGTCGGCAGCGTGGGCCAGACCGGCCTGTACGCCGTGGGCGACGTGCTGTCCGGCGCGGTGAACCCCTCCGGCTCCCTGCCGGATACCTGGTGGATGGACAACCAGCTGAACCCCGTGATGAACAACTTCGGCTCCTACACCTACGACGGCGCGGACAAGTACAACTTCAAGGCCCTGTCCGCTTACGGCAAGTACGTGGTGTACCAGGAAGGCATCTATGTGGGCTACAAGTACACCGAAACCCGGTATGAAGACGTGGTCATGGGCACCCCCAACGCGGGCAGCTTCAACTATAACAAAGTTGTGTCCTTCCCCTTCGGCTACGGGCTGAGCTATTCCAGCTTCTCCTTCTCCGACATGAAAGTGGAAAAGAGCGGCGAGGGCCAGCAGACGGCCTACACCCTCACCGTGAACGTGACCAACACCGGCAATGCGGCGGGCAAAAAGACCGTGCAGGTCTACGCCCAGAAGCCCTACACCGAGTACGACAAGCAGAACCAGATCGAGAAGGCCGCCGTGGAGCTGGTGGGCTATGGCAAGACCAAGCTGCTGAATCCCGGCGAGAGCGAGACCATCACGGTTTCCGTGCCGGAATACTACCTGACCTCCTATGACGCCTTCGGTACCGGCGTGTTCATCTTAGACGAAGGCGCGTACTACCTCACCGCCGCCGAGAACGCCCACCAGGCTGCCGACAACATCCTGGCCGCCAAGGGCTTCGGCACCGAAGGCAATACAGCGCTGGTCTATTCCTTCGACCAGGCCTTCGACAAGGACACCTACGCCAAGGCTTACGGCACCGGCGCGGACGTGAAAGCCCTGTTCGCCGACACCGACATGAACCGCTACGAGGGCAAGGGCGACAACAGCATCGTGTACTATTCCCGCGCTGACTGGGAAGGCACCGTCACTCCCGGCACGGTGAAGCTGGCCATGACCGACCAGATGGCCGCGGACGTGGTGCTGGACGACGCCGACCTGCCCGACGCCACCGGCGTTTCCTTCCCCACCATGGGCAAGAACGCCAACCTGCAGTTGGTCAACATGATGGATTCCGCCTATGACGATCCCAAGTGGGACGAGTTCATGGATCAGTTGACCTATGACGAAATGGCTTCCGTGACCCTGACCGGCCTGCGCGAAACCGCGGGCGTCACCAGCGTGGGCAAGCCCGCCACCATCGACCACAACGGCCCCTCCGGCGTGACCCAGAAGTATTCCATCGGCGCCAACGGCTACGCCACCGTGAACGACGATCCCGGCAAGGATCTGAAAGGCACCTGCTATCCCTGCAACGGCATCATCGCCGCCACTTTCAACGACAAGCTGGCCGAGGAAGTGGGCGAGCTGATCGGCGAGGACGCCATGTGGGCGGGCTACGCGGGCCTGTACGGCACCGGCCTGAACATCCACCGCTCTCCCTACGCGGGCCGCGTGTTCGAGTATTACTCCGAGGACGGCATGCTGACCGGCCTCATCGACACCGCCGAAACCCGTGGCATCCAGAGCAAGGGCGTGTACGTGTACAACAAGCACTTCGTCATGAACGACCAGGAGAACAACCGCGCCGGCATCGGCACCTGGGTGACAGAGCAGGCCTTGCGCGAAATCTACCTCCGCGCCTTCGAGCTGCCCATCATCAACGCCGACGCCCAGTGCGTCATGACGGGCTACAACCGCCTGGGCGTGAACTGGTGCGGCGCGTACTCCGAACTGCTCATCGACTGGCTGCGCGGCGAAGCGGGCATGAAGGGCTTCGCGGTCAGCGACATGTATGATTCCTCCTACATGGTGCCTGTCCATGAAATCGTGGCGGGCAACGACATCCCCGACGGCGAACTGGATCTCTCCAGCCTGAGCGCCTACGGGCCCAAGGGCAGCAATCCCAACGCCGTCGTGGCCCAGGCCATGCGGGAATCCACCAAGCGGGTGATGTACACCGTGCTCCACTCCCGCGGCATGGACGGCATCAGCGAATACACCAAGGTGGTCACCATCACCCCCTGGTGGCAGATGGCGCTGAACATCGCCCAGTGGTCCTTCCTGGGTCTGAGCGTGATCGCCCTGGGCCTGCTGCTGCTGGATATGTACGGCAAGAAGAAAACCAAAAAAGCCTGATTTTTCCCAACCTCCTTTTGCCGGCGGACGCGAGAGCATCCGCCGGTTTTTTGCGTTCATACCATTATTCTTCCAAAATCTTAACAGCTATGTTTTGAAGGGTAACGAAGCAGGGGCCTGTGCGGCCCCTAAACCCTGCACCAGGGCGGTGACCGCCCTGGACCCGCATTAGCGGAATAAACAAGACCCAAAAATCGACTTGGTTCCCGCTGAAAGGTGAGGAGACAACCAGCTTGACGCCGTTGTGCTTCTGGCCCGGCGGCGAAGCCGCCATTCCGGATGCAAAGCATCCGGGAAAGCAAGGAAAAAGCGCTGGGGAAAAGAAAGCCTT
>CADBCX010000058.1 GCA_902793245.1 uncultured Eubacteriales bacterium
GCTGGCCTTCCTGTTCCTGGTATCCGCAGTGTACAGCGTCCGGCTGCTGGAGGAGGCGAAGCGGGAGGCTGCACCGACCCATCGGTCCCATCTGTACCTGACCGCCTCGTTCCCGCTGTGCCTTCTGGCGGCCCTGATCCTATCCTATGCGGGCGAGGCTGTGCCGGTCATCTGCGTGTGCATTTCCATCAACCTGCTGTGCATCTATGTAGGCACCAACCGGCAGCAGATTTCCATGGACAAGCTGACCCAGGTGAACAACCGCCAGAACCTGATCGGGTTCATCAATTATAAACTGATCAACCACGAAAGCCGCCTCTACGTGCTGATGATCGACGTGGACTATTTCAAGCCCATCAACGACACCTACGGCCACCTGGAAGGCGACCACGCGCTGATCCGCGTGGCGGACGCGCTGAAAGAGGCCTGCCATTCCTTCAAGCGCCGCCCCTTCATCGCCCGCTACGGCGGCGACGAGTTCATCATCGTGCTGGAGGGCACCCAGGAGGACGCCGACAGCCTGTGCAGCGCCATCCGGCAGAACTTGCACGAAAGCCAGGAGAAGGAGAAAGCGCCTTACGACCTGACGGTCAGCATCGGCGTGGCGGGCTACCGCAGCGGAATGATGAGCAAGGACCTGATCTCCGCAGCCGACGATGATCTGTACAGAATCAAGCAATCCCGGGATAAGAGCAAAGCGCCAAGCGGACATCATTAACAGAGTCGTTTTGAGCAAGGCGCCCGGAGGACATTTGATTGCGTTTCTGCACAGCGGAGTTGCGGATTGTAGTCATATCAGTTTTTTATCAGCTATGTTTTGAGGGGGAAAGACCGACGGGGCGTTGTCCCTTCCGCAGCCTCAATCGTCGCAACTCCTGTGGAACGGGCCCCTGCTTCGTTACCCTTTAACATGACTGTAAAGAATTTATAAAATGAAAGCCTTTCATGAAGAAGGGCAGAACAAAGAGCAGCATCAGCGGATCGCTTTTGGAAAGGAACGGGCGATGGCTTGCCGAAGAGGAAGCAGGTCAGCGTCCGTTTCGTTTTGGAGAAAGAGGGATCATGCCGGGAGATAAACGCGGAACAAATGAGGCGCGAAAACGCGGGCAGAGGAAAGCCCGAAATAAGCACAGTTTTGTAAAGCCGTACCCACGGTTGCCAAGCGGATATTTTTTTGCTATACTGCGTTATGGAAAAATGTGTGCTTTTCCGCCTGTTCAGGAACGCTTGCCGATTGAAGCGGCAAAACAAGGAGTACGCGGGAAGGGGGCTGACGATTGACTTGGAAAACGATGCGCTGTCGGATTTTATCCAGACCTGGTATCTGGAATTGATGTGTCTGCTCCCTGCCGTGCTCATGCTCGCGGGGCTGACCTGGGTGGTCATCATGGATTCCTACATTCAAAAGAACCGCAAGCGGACGATGCTGATTCTTTGCGCGCTGGTGTTCAGCCTCATCGCCCAGAACTACGCGGAAAATCTGCTGGCTTTGGGAGAGCCGAGGGTCATGCTGCGAAGGATCGTGGCGGCCTATGGATACATCGTGCGCCCGATGTCCTGCTGCTTTTCCTGAAAATCCTCCATCCTGAGAAGAAGCATCTTCCGGAATGGATGCTGGTGGGCGTCAACGCCGTTTTATATACCGTGTCCATTTTTGTGCCGATCTGCTTCACGATTAAAGAAAACAACACCTTTGGCGGCAGCATATTTCCATTGGGATATAGCTGCCTGGCCGTCAGCCTGAGCCTGCTTGGGATGCTGCTGGTTCAGTCCATCCGGCTCTTCCGCCGCTCCCGGTGGAAAGAAGCTACGCTGCCGGTGATCGTGGTGCTGCTGATCCTGCTGTCGCTGGTGCTGGATGACAATGTGGGCTCTCAGCCGCAGCCCGTCAGATTCCTGACGGCCTTTATCGTCATCTGCTGCGTCATGTATTACAACTGGCTGCACATGCTTTTTGTGCGCGAACACGAGAAGACCATCGCGGTGGGCCTGCGCGCGCAAATGATGCTCAGCCAGATCAAGCCCCATTTTCTGTATAATGTGCTGAACATGACCGAGGAGCTGTGCGATACCAGTCCGGAGACGGCCAAAGAAGCCATCGGCAAGTTTTCCCGGTATCTGCGGGAAAACATGAATTCCATTGATAAAGCCGGGGCCATTCCGTTTCAGAAGGAGCTGGATCACACGAAGCTCTATGTGGAGATCGAGCAGCTGCGCTTTGAGGACGCGCTGACCGTGCGGTATGACATCGCCTGCACCGATTTCAGCATCCCGGCCCTGACGCTGGAGCCGCTGGTGGAGAACGCCATCCGCCACGGCGTGCGGAAAAATCCGGGAGGCCGCGGCACAGTGGTCATCTCCGCCAGCGAAACGCCCGCGCACTTCGCCGTTTCCGTGACGGACGACGGGCCGGGCTTTGACCCGGCGAACCCGCCCACAGACGGAAAGAGCCATGTGGGATTGCGGAACGTGCGGGAACGGCTGGAACAGGTGTGCGGCGGACGGCTGGATATTCGCTCCGCGCCGGGCCGGGGAACGGCCGCAACCATCATTTTGCCAAAGTGACGGGGGACAAGTGTATGCTGATTGTTCTGTCGCGGTTCCTTTGCTGCTCGGACAATCCCGAGTTCCAAGTTTCAAGTGCTGAGCTGAATTCGTCCCTCGTTTATTGTTTGAGCTTTCGCCTGCCTGTTCCGCCGGTCATTGGGGCGTGAAATAATCAGGGTGGACAATGATAACGCATTTTGGTATAATAGGATGCGTCAATTTTATTTGCCTAAACCGCGGATTGTGAACTTGTTCCCGGTATCACGGGAGGGAGGATATTGATGAAAATGTACTGCACCGCAAAGCCTTTCCGGGTATTTCTTATCCTGTTCCTGACCCTGCTGATAACGCTCCTTTCCTCCGGCACGGTTTTTTGCGAGGAATCAGCGTTGCCCCTCAACGCTTCCGGCGTTCCCAACCGTCCGTTATCCATCGACCCGACGGGCCGCACGGAGGGCTTTTCCGCGGTGCTCTACGACAACACCAACGGCCTGCCTACATCAGAAGCGAACGCCATCGCCGAAACCAGCGAGGGCTTTCTTTGGATCGGCAGCTATGCGGGTCTGATCCGCTACGACGGCAACACCTTTGAGCGGATGGACTCCACCGGCGGCCTGACCAGCATCAAGTGCCTGTATGTGGACAGCCGGGACCGCCTGTGGATCGGGACCAACGACAACGGCATCGCCGTGATGGAGCGCGGCGAGCTGCGGAAGTGGGGCAAGCTGGACGGCCTGAAATCGGCCCATACCCGGGCCATCACGGAGGGCCAGGATGGGACGATCTACGTCGCCACCACCTGCGGCATTGCCACGGTCAATTCGGAGGGTGTGCTCCGCATGATGGAGGATGAAGCCATCGCCGACGCCAACATGCGCGACCTGAGAAGCGGCAGCGATGGGATCATCTACGGCCTGACCAATTTCGGCGAGCTGATGAAAATTCAAAACGGCGCGCTGGTCAATTTCCTCACGGCAGAAGAAACCCAGGTCAAAGGGCTGGGTTCCATTCTGCCCGACCCAGAAGCGCCGGGATATTTGTATTTTGAAGGCGCCGATTTCGGGTTTTACCACGCCGCCTACGGAGACAGCCTCACGGATTTTGAAAAGATCGATATTCAGCCCCTGAGCTATATCCAGGGGATGGAATACATCGATGGAAAGGTCTGGCTCTGCTCCTCTTACGGCATCGGGGTGCTGGACGGGGACGGCGTTCATGTGCTGGAAAACATGCCGATGAACAATTCCGTCGGCCATGTCATGACGGACTATCTGGGCAACCTCTGGTTCACCTCCACCCGCCAGGGCGTGATGAAGGTGGTGCCCAACCAGTTTTCAAATTTGTTTGAGCGTTTCGACATGCCGGCGCGGGTGGTGAATTCCACCTGCATGTGCGATGGAAAGCTGTTTGTCGCCACGGATACGGGCCTCATCGTGCTGGACGAAAACGGCCCGGTTTCCAGCCTCCCGCTGACGAAGGCCGCAAGCAACACCGGCAGCGGCTTTGAAGCGGAGGACCTGATTGCCCTGCTGGACGGCTGCCGCATCCGTTCCATCATCCGGGACAGCAAGGACAGGCTGTGGATTTCCACCTGGCGCAAGTACGGCCTGCTGCGGTACGACCATGGCGCATTAACGGTATTTGCCCAGGGCGAGGGCGCGCTGTCCAACAGTTTCCGCTCCGTCTGCGAACGGGAGAACGGCGACATTCTCGTGGCGCTTACCGGCGGCGTCCAGGTGATCCGGGATGACCAGATCATTGCCTCCTACGGCGAGAAAGACGGGATTGTGAACACCGAGAGCCTCAGCGTGGAAGCGGGAACCAACGGCGATATTTTGCTGGGCAGCAACGGCGGGGGGCTGTACATCATCAGCGAATCCGGCGTCCGCGCCATCAATGTGGAGGACGGGCTGCCCTCTGACATCGTGATGCGCCTGAAAAGGGATCCGAAGCGGGACGTGATCTGGATCGTGACCAGCAGCGCCATCGCCTACATGACCCCTGATTATCAGGTGACCACCATCCAAAAATTCCCTTACACCAACAACTTTGACCTCTATGAAAACAGCCACGGGGACATGTGGGTGCTCAGCAGCAACGGCATCTATGTGGTGCCCACGGAACAGCTGCTAGCCAACGGGGAAATCAGCCCCGTGTATTATGGCATTGCCAGCGGTCTGCCCTGTATCGCCACGGCCAATTCCTACAGCGACCTGACGCAGGGAGGGGATTTGTATATTGCCGGAAGCACCGGCGTGTGCAAGGTCAATATTGAAATTCCCTTCGAGGACGTCAATGAGCTGAAAGCCACCGTGCCCTACGTGGAAGCGGATGGAAAGGTGATTTATCCCGACGCCTCCGGGGTGTTTACCATTCCCGCTGATACGCAGAAGCTGCGTGTTCCCAGCTTTGTGTACAATTATTCCCTGAACAATCCGCAGGTGAGCCGCCAGCTGGAGGGCTTTGAAAAAGAAGGCGCCACGCTGAACCGCACCGATATGGTGCCGGTGGACTATACCAACCTGCGGGGCGGCACCTATTATTATAAGATGCAATTGAAGGACGCGATGGGCAGAGGCAACAAAATCGTTTCCGTCCAGATCACAAAGGAAAAGGCGTTCTTTGAACAGACCTGGTTTTATATTGTCACGGGCCTGGCCGCAATGCTGCTGCTGGCGGTCGGAGTAAGGCTCTATATCCGCAAGCGCATGGCCAAGCTGGAAAAGCAGCACAAAGAAACGATGACATTTGTTCAGGAAATCACGGAAGCCTTCGCAAAAGTCATCGATATGAAGGACAAATACACCAATGGCCATTCCAGCCGCGTGGCGCATTATACCACCATGCTGGCCAAAGAACTGGGCTATGACGATGCAACGGTGGAGAAATATTACCGCATTGCCCTGCTGCACGACATCGGCAAAATCGGCGTACCGCCGGAGGTGCTCAACAAGCCCGGCAAACTGACGGATGAGGAATTCGGCATCATTAAGTCCCACACATCCCTGGGCTATGAGGCTTTAAAGGATATCAGCATCATGCCGGAACTGTCCGTCGGCGCGCAGGCGCACCACGAGCGTCCGGACGGCAAGGGCTATCCCAATCATCTGAAAGGCGACGAAATCCCGCGCGTAGCGCAAATCATCGCCGTGGCGGACTGCTTCGACGCTATGTACTCCAACCGTCCCTACCGCAGCCGCATGAACTTTGAAAAGGTCGTTTCCATCATCAAGGAGGTTTCCGGCACCCAGCTGGCAAGCGACGTGGTGGACGCTTTCCTGCGGCTGGTGGAAAAAGGCGAATTCCGCGATCCCGACGATCACGGCGGCGGAAGCACGGAGAATATCGAAAATATCCGAAAGTGAGCAGGCTCATTTCTTTGGGAAAAAGCGGATAAACTCGGAAATGATGTTCACTTTACAGGAACAGGGCTGGAATCTCGTTCAGACCTATGTGGAAATGGAAAATGAAAATCTACGGACACGGACAGGTTCGTTCAGCAGGTTTTATCCTTAAGCGGCAAAGAAATGCACGATCAGACGGTTTCTGCTATCCTTGCAGATGACGCGTTAAGCATGGCGGAGAAGCTGGACCTTATTCACCGCGAGAATGCTGATTATGACCGGCATCAGGGCAATAACACTGACCGCGTAGTACGCCTGCAGGAAACGCAGACACAAAACGTCGGAAACGCAACATACTGGTGGAGGGAGAGCTGGGGCGGGGTCTTGTTCTTCGGATTCGGAGCATTTGCCGTCTTTCCTCCACAGGGTCGTAAACTGCTGTCATCATCCGCGCATCATCTTGCTGCTTAAGACAGAACTGTTAAAAATGGAGAACAAACAGCTTCAGAAGGTTTCTTCTTCTCCCAGCAAGTATTGCAGCGACTGATTATACCGCTGCTGGCGGAGGATATCCCGGCGGGTAATTGCCGGGAGCCGGGCAAGATTGCTGTTGTCGATCAGGTCGCTGATTTTGACCAGTCTGCCCACAGGGTTTGCCTTGACCCGGCGCATGTAGTCCGCGTCGCTTTCGCCCGGCCAATGCGTAACGGATTCCACCGCCGCTGCGGTATCGGGGCCGAACTGCGCCGCGATATCTTTCAGCGTGACGCCCGTATCCTCCACCGTGTCATGCAGCCAGCCCACCACCTGGGTTTCGGGGGTCGGCAGCCGTCCGGCGACCCGTTTTGGATGGAGGATGTAAGGCCTGCCCGCCTTGTCCGTTTGGCCCGCATGCGCTTTCCGGGCCAACGCTTCAGCGGCATGGACATCTTTGCTGTATGGCATCGCGCTTTGCCTCCCGTTTACGCCGCTGAGCCAAGCAGCGGCAGGTCAAACTGGAACAGCACCTCGTTGATCTCCAGCACGTTATACAGGCCATTCCCGATAAAATACTCCAGCACGATATCCATTTTACTGCTTCGGCTGAGGGCGAAGCCGGCTTTTTCCAGCATTTCCTTCGTCTCGCCCAGGCTCAGCTCCAGCGCCACGGCAAAAGCAAACACGGTGGGTTTTCCGGGCCGGTAGCCCGGATTATTTTTGATTTTATTGAACAGCTTCCTGTCCACGTTGGCTTTTTTATAGCACTGGGCGTCCGTCATGCCCTTTTCGTCGATCAAGCGCAGGAGCATTTGTGAAAAGCCTTCGTCGGTCTGGCGGAGCATCTTTTCCCAATCCGGAGGCGCGGCCGTTGGCCTTGGCCCAGCCGCCGCGGGCCTGCGGAGGTTTGGCCTCGCGTTTTCCGCAGGCTCGGGCGCCGAATCGGCCAGGGGAGTGGCTTCAAAGAGATCGTGAAAAATACTTTCGCCCAGCATTTGATCATGCTTCAGCGCTTTTTCCCGGTCTTGGCGCCACAGCGCTTTCCGCTCGGCTTCCTGCCGGCGGTCGGTATGTTCGTCCACATAATTCTGGTCGATAAACTGCCGCACGTCGTGGAACAGCTTCAGGCTGACCGCCAGCCCGCTTGCGCCAAACACCACCAGGTACACCTGCATTTCGTTTTCCATCAGGAATTCGGCAATCGTCCGGGTAGCGATGGGCAAAGCCAGTTCCTTGGGATAACCGTACACCCCGGTGGAAATCATCGGGAATGCAATGCTTTCGCATCCCAGCTCCCGGGCGAGGTTCAGGGAATTGCGGTAGCAAGCGGCCAGCAGTTCGGGCTCCCCGTTGCCGCCGCCTTCCCAGATGGGGCCGACCGTGTGGATGACAAACCGGGCAGGCAGACGGTAACCCTTCGTTGCTTTGGCCTGCCCCGTTTCACAGCCGCCCAGCGTGCGGCATTCTTCCAGCAGCTCCGGCCCCGCGGCGCGGTGGATAGCGCCATCCACTCCGCCGCCGCCCAGCAGACTGCGGTTTGCTGCGTTCACAATGGCGTCCACGTGCATTTTTGTTATGTCGTTTCTGATGATTTGCAGCGGCATAGCGAAACCTCCCGTCTTAGCCGTTCAGCGTTTGAAAAAAGAAAGGGATTATTCCGTTCCCTGCCCGAATCGCCTTACCCCCAGGGCGGCCCCGCAGCTTTCCCGGACGATCAGGCTGCTTTCAAAGGGCTGGTTAAAGGAAATGGGGTGGCCTACATTGATGGACATGATGAGTTCCGCCATGGCGGAACGACCATGCTCGTAGGGATGCAGATCCACCGTGGTAAGGGACGGCGTCAGGTACGGAGCAAAAAAAGCATTGTCGCAGCCCACCAGCGCCATGTCCTCGGGAATGCGGATGCCCGCGCGGTGCAGCTGGCGCATGACGCCCAGCGCCACAAGATCATTGATGGCGAAAATCGCTGTCGGATACTCCTGTGGCGGAAGGCTGCCCAGCAGGATGCTGGTTCCCAGTTCGCCCGCCGGGGCTTCGCAGCCCGTCAGCATCACATAGGCAGGATTCTCGCGGCAGTTCAAACGCTTGACTTCTTCATAATAGGCGTTTTCCCGAATCACGCTGAACCGCGCGCTCCGGTCGCCGCCCACGAAAGCGATTCTGCGATGCCCCAGCATGGCCAGATGTGCCATGCTTTTGCGCACGCATTGGGAGGGGTCGCTGGACAGGCGGGCGCACTCGATCCCGTCAATAGGCGGCCCAATGGCCACCAAAGGCATGGCCTGCTGGATGCGCTGCAAGCAGGAACGGGTCACGTCCTGGGAGGCGGCGCTTTCCACCGCGAATCCGGCCAGCAGCGCGCCGTCGGGCTGCATTTCCAGCAGATCGCCGGTCACGGTTTCGCAGCCTGTTCCTTCAGGATAACAGAGCGCCTGCGGCTTGAACCCGCTGCGCACGGCTTCCGCCGCGGCGCCTTGGCACATCGCGGCATAATACGGGCTGGTCTGGGGCGAGAGCACCATGGCAATCGTGCGCAGCCGGCTCTTTCGCCCGGCGCTGCGCAGGCTGGCGGGCTTATAATCCAGCGCCGCCATGGCCTGCTCTACCTTGCGCCGGGAGGCTGCCGATACGCTGCCGCCGGTCAGGGCGCGGGACACCGTTGCAATGGAAACACCCGCCAGCTGCGCCACATCCAGGATGGTGGGATTCTTTTCACTCATGCCCTATACCTTCTTTCGGAAAAGATCATACCATATTTTACTTGCGTTGGCAAGAGAATGCTGTAAATTTTACATTATTTACAGTGCATTTACATTGCTTTGCTTGCAGAATGATCAAAAATTCCTTGTCAGATTGAAGAAATGGGATATAATAGTGTGTGATATACAAATTCCTGGTTTTCTCTTTCAACTGGATTGAAAAGATTTTCATCGGATCAAACGGGTGCGGCCCGTTTCGATAAAATGATGAAGGAGGATTCCCCATCATGCCAGAAGGAAGCATTTCGCGTTTTCCGGCATCTGAATCATGACGTGGGTTTCATGTACCTGCTTTCCTGCGGCGCGGACTGTAAGCTGACCGGCGACGATCAGGCCCGGATCGACACGCTGCACGCCGCCAGCCTGCTGATGGGGCGCTTTAATCCTGCCGGATTCATCCGGGCCTGGAACCATCCCTCCCAGGCGGGCTTTGCCATCATCGACTGCATGATGAACCTGTCGCTGCTGTTCTGGGCCTCACGGCAGACGGGCGACCCCCGCTTTGCGAATGCCGCCGTCTCCATGCGGATACCGCCCTGCGGGAGTTTCTGCGCCCGGACGGCTCGGTCAGCCACATTATCGAATTCGACCCCGCCACCGGAAAGCGCGTGAAAGAGCATCCCGGCCAGGGATACGCCCTGGGCACCCAGTGGAGCCGCGGCCAGGCCTGGGGCCTTTACGGCTTCACGCTTGCCGGGATAAACACCCGGGATGCGAAATACCTGGACGCGGCCCAGAGGATCGCCGACAATTTCATCGCCCACATCCGTCCCGACGGGCTGACCGACTGCGACTTCTGCCAGCCGGACACGGAGGAGCGCATCGACAACATCGCCGGTGCAATCGCCGCCTGCGGCCTGCTGGAATTGGGCAAGCTCACAGGCAAAGAGGCTTATGAAGAAAGCGCCCGAAAGCTGGTCGATGGCCTGCTGGACCACTGCTGCGACTGGTCGATGGCGCGTTTAGGCATCCTGACCTGCTGCACCGCCAGCTACCATGACGACGGCGCGGGACGGCACACCAACATCACCTACGGCGATTATTTCCTGACGGAAGCGCTGGCCAAGCTGAACGGCACCGATCCCGTGCTGTGGCTGTGAAAAGACCAGAGCCCCGCCTCCGCGCGGAGCGTTTCCCCCGGAAATACCTGAATCGTAAATGGCGATTCGTATTGTTTCAGCCTGCAAGATTTCATTGACACCGCCGATTCTCCATGATATGATAAATATGTCTTCGAGCCCTTGCTCCTGTGGCGCACGCTATGGAGCCTGGGCCGCGCCGAAAGCTCGGTTCAGGGCGCAGCGGGAAACGGCTGCACCTTCCGTATTTGAAAAGGAGACAGGAACAGCGGGGCCAGTCTGGGCAAAAGCGCAGGCTGTGTTTGCCGTTTTGTCCGTGTATCCTTTTCTGGGTACGCGGATTTTTGTTTGCCAAAGCATCCGCCGGGCTTTCGCATAGGGTTGGCGCTGGAAACGGGCCAGCCTCCCTTTTGGAAAGGAGACGGCGGAGCACGCGGCCTGGATGGCGGCTTGTTTGTGTACCCTCCGTTTCTAAGAAGACGGACATCTGAAAAAATGAAGGAGGAACACTCATGAACAAGCTGATGAAAAGCATCCTGTCCCTGCTGTGCGTTCTGATGCTGTGCGCTGGCGCGGCGGAGACCGCCGAGCCAGTGGAGCTGATCGTATTCGCCGCCGCGTCCATGACTGAAACGCTGACCGAGCTGAAAGCGGTCTACGAGGCGGAGCATCCCGGCGTCACCATCGTGTACAATTTCGATTCCTCCGGCACCCTGAAAACCCAGATCGAAAACGGCGCGGAGTGCGACGTGTTCATTTCCGCCGCGCCCAAGCAGATGAACCAGCTGGACAAGGCAGCCGATCCCGCCGTAAACACCGCGGGCCTGGACTTTGTACTGCAAGGCACCCGCATCAACCTGCTGGAAAACAAGGTGGCCCTGGCCGTTCCGGAAGGCAATCCCAAGGGCATTGACAGCTACGATTCATTGGTTCAGCGCCTCAGGGACGGCACCGTGCTGCTGGCCATGGGCAACAGCGACGTGCCCGTGGGCCAGTACACCCAGAAGATTTTCGCCTTCTATGGCCTGGACGAAGAAGCGCTTGCCAAAAGCGGCGTCATCACCTACGGCAGCAACGTGAAGGAAGTCACCACCCAGGTCAGCGAAGCGGCGGTGGACTGCGGCATCATCTACGCCACCGACGCCTTTTCCGCCAAGCTGACCGTGGTGGATACCGCCACCAAGGACATGTGCGGTCAGGTGATCTATCCCGCCGCCGTGCTGAACATCACGAAGCATGAGGACATCGCCCGGGACTTCCTGGCCTTCCTCACCTCCGAAGCCGCTGGCGCCGTGTTCCAGGCCGTGGGCTTCTCTCCCCTGCACGAATAACCTTCCCCGCCGGCGGAGAGCCATCCGCTCCGCCGGCCTAATCTCTATTCCCTATTGCCTTTTGCCTAATGCCTATTGCCTAAAGACCGAAAGGACGAACAACGTGGATCTGTATCCCCTGTGGAATTCGCTGCGCATTGCGGGCATCAGCACGGCCATCATCTTTTTTCTGGGGATTTTGGCGGCGTACTATATTGCCAAGGCCCCGCGGGCGGTGAAGGGCGTGCTGGACGTGGTTTTGACCCTGCCGCTGGTGCTGCCGCCGACGGTGGTGGGGTTTCTACTGCTGCGGCTGCTGGGGCCGAGGCGGCCCGTGGGCGCATTTCTCCTGGAGCATTTCGGCCTGCGCCTCACGATGAACTGGTGGTCGGCCATCTTCGCCACCGCTGTGGTCATTTTCCCGCTCATGTACCGCACGTGCCGCGGGGCGTTTGAGAGCTTCGACGAAAACCTGGCGGCGGCAGGAAAGACCCTGGGCCTGAGCAACACCTATATCTTTTGGAAAATTCGTATGCCTTCCTGCCGCCCCGGCATCCTGGCGGGCACGGTGCTGGCGTTTGCCCGGGCGCTGGGCGAGTACGGGGCAACCAGCATGATTGCGGGCTATACCCCGGGCCGCACGGCCACCATCTCCACCACGGTGTACCAGCTCTGGCGCACCAACGAGGACGGCCTGGCCTTCCGCTGGGTGCTGGTGAACGTCGCCATCTCCTTTGCGGTGCTGCTGGCGGTGAACCTGCTGGAAAAGCGGGAAAGGAGGCGGTGAGCCGTGGCCCTGACGGTGGACATCGAGAAGCGCTTCAAGGGCTTCACCCTCCGCGCCGCCTTTGAGGCGGGTGATGAAACCCTGGCCTTGCTGGGCGCTTCCGGCTGCGGCAAAAGCATGACCCTCCGCTGCATCGCCGGGATTGAAAAACCCGACCGGGGGCGGATCATCCTGGACGGGGTGACGCTGTTCGACAGTGAAAAGCAGATCAATCTGAAACCCCAGCAGCGCCGAGTGGGGCTGATGTTCCAGCACTACGCACTGTTCCCCCAGATGACGGTGGGCCAGAACGTGGCCTGCGGCGCAAGGGCGTTTCTGAAAGGCCCGGCGCTTGACCGGGCGGTGGCGGACACATTGAGCGCTTTCGACCTCACAGAACTGAAAGACCGCCTGCCGGGGCAATTGTCCGGCGGCCAGCAGCAGCGCACAGCCCTGGCCCGAATCATGATCGGAAAACCGGACATCCTGATGCTGGACGAGCCCTTCTCCGCCCTGGACAGCCACCTGCGGTTCCTGATGGAGCAGGAGGTTCGGCAGGTGATCCGCCGGTTCGGAAAGACTGTGCTGCTGGTGTCCCATAACCGGGACGAGGTGTTCCGCATGGCGGACCGGGTCGCCATCCTGCGGGAAGGGCAGATCGAGCGCATCGGTACGCGGGATGAAGTGTTCCGCGACCCCGGCACCCGGGCGGCCTGCATCCTGACGGGCTGCAAGAATGTGTCGGCCATCCGCCGCCTGGACGATCATCACGCGGAAGCCCTGGACTGGGGCATCCCGCTGGCCCTGCCACTGGAAGCGGATACGGACGCGCTGGGCATCCGCATGCACAGCATCCAGCCCGGAGAAGGAGAGAACGCCTTTCGCTGCCGGGTGGAAGAGGTGATCGAGAATCCATTCTCCATCACCGTGATGCTGCGCCCTTTGGAAGCGAAGGAGGGCGCGGTTCCCATCGGCTGGGAGATGGAAAAGCCCGTGTGGGAACGGCTGAAAGCCCAGGAGTTGACCGTGCATTTTCCTATGAAAGATATCCTGCAATTGAGGGGTTGATACCATGCTGAAAAACGCTGATTGGATGGAAGCCCGTGACCTGCTGCTGGAACGGGCCCTTCCGGTGGAAACCGAAATGATACCGCTGGAAGCCTGCGCCGGGCGGGTGCTGGGCTTTGACCTGCGGGCGGCGGCGGACGTGCCGCCCTTTGACCGTTCCGCCTACGACGGTTACGCTCTGCGGTCTGCCGATGTTGCCGATGCGTCCCCGGAACACCCGATCACCCTCTCCATCACGGAAACGATTCCTGCCGGGAATGTCGGCGCAAAACCCGTTTTGCCCGGCCAGGCGGCGCACCTGATGACCGGGGCGGCGATCCCCGACGGCGCGGACTGCGTGATCATGTTTGAAAAGACCCAGTTCACCGACGATACCGTTACCCTGTTTTCACCCCTCAAGTCCGGGGACAACATCGTGAAACGCGGCGAGGACGTGAAGAAGGACAGCCTGCTGGCGGCTTGCGGCACGGTGATCGACCCCGGCCTGGCGGGTACGCTGGCCTCCCAGGGGATGGCGCGGGTGCAGGTCTATCGGAAACCGGTCATCGGCCTGATCTCCACCGGCAGCGAAGTAACGGAAGCCGGGGAGCCGCTGGAAACCGGGAAGATCTATAACGCCAACCGGGCCAGCCTGACCGCGCTGCTGGAAAAGGAAAGCTGCGCCGTGCGCTATCTCGGCCTGGCCGGAGATGAAGCGGACTTGATCAGCAGCTTGATTGCCCAGGGCATGGAAGCGTGCAACGCGGTGATCCTCACCGGCGGTGTGTCGGTGGGGGACTGGGACGTGACGCCCGAAGCGATGACCCGGGCAGGCGTGACGCTCCTTGTGCGCGGCGTGGCGATGAAGCCCGGCATGGCCTGCGCCTATGGCACAGTCCAAAGCAAGCTGGTCGTTGGGCTTTCCGGCAATCCGGCTTCGGCGGTAACCAACTTCTGCGCCTGCGTTCTGCCCGCCATCCGGAAGCTGTGCGGCAAAAAGGATGTTCTTCCACAGCACGTCCGGGCCAGGCTGATTCGCGGCTTCCGCAAGAAAAGCCCCGCTGATCGTTTCCTGCGGGGACGGTTGGTACTGGAGGACGGCGCCGTGCGCTTTGACGCTTCTTCCGACCAGGGCAACGTGGTGCTGTCCAGCGCCATCGGCTGTAACGCGTTTCTGCTGATCCCGGCGGGCAGCGGGCCGGTGGAAGCGGAAACAGAATGGAGGGGGTTCGTATTATGAAAAAAGTTCGGGTAGAGGACGCGGTGGGCCTGACCCTGTGCCACGACCTGACGGAAATGCGGGACGGCTTCAAGGGCGCGGCCTACAAGCGGGGCCACGTCATCGCGGCGGAGGATATTCCCCACATGCTGGACATCGGCAAGCGCACGGTGTTCGTGTGGGAGGAAAACGCGGGCGAGATTCACGAGGAGGACGCCGCCCTGCGCATGGCGGCCATGGCGCCGGTGGCG
>CADBCX010000059.1 GCA_902793245.1 uncultured Eubacteriales bacterium
CCCCCCGGCGGGGGGAGCCAAGAAAGACGCGCCGCTCCGGTTCGCCTCTGCGCTCATTGAACAAAAAGAAACGGAGGACCGTGCCATGCCGAAGAAAGCAATAAAAGGCTTCTGGGTCATATTCTGGAAGTATGTGATGATCGTCGTCGGCGCATGCATCTATGCGGTCGGCTTTCAGTTCTTCCTGTACCCGAACAACATCACCTCCGGCGGCGTGGTCGGCACGGCCATGATCATCAACCAGCTCACGGGGCTTCCCGTCGGCGTGATGACCATTCTGCTCAACATCCCCCTCTTTCTCATCGCCTGGCGGCACTTCGGGCTGGACTTCATGATCGGCTCCGCCGTCGGGATGGGGCTGAGCTCCGTGCTGGTGGACGTGTTCGCCGCCTTCGGCTTCGCGCTCACGGACGACCCCATGCTCGCCGCGGTGATCGGCGGGGTCATCAAGGGCTCGGGCCTCGGCATCATCTACTACGTCGGCGCCACCACCGGCGGCATCGACATCGTGGTCAAGCTCCTGAGAAAGCGCCTCGCGTCGGTGAACTTCGGCACCATCATGCTGCTGCTGGACGTGTTCATCATCGCGGCCTACGCCCTGGTCCTCGGCCGCTACGAGAGCGCGATGTACTCCATGGTCGCCATGTATGTCACGACGAAGATGATCGACCTCGCCCTCTACGGCATCGACAACGCCTGCCTCTGCTACATCATCAGCGAGAAGACCGAGGAGATCACCGAGGAGATCGTCTCCGGGACGCTGCACCGGGGGGTGACCCTGCTTAACGGCAAGGGCGCCTGGTCCGGCGCGCACCGGGACGTGATCATGTGCGTCATCAAGCGCCAGCAGATCGGCCGGCTCAAGCGCCTGGTCAGGAGCCACGACGAGAGGGCCTTCTTTATCGTCACCAACGCCAAGAACGTCTTCGGAAACGGCTTTGAGAGCATAAGCGAGGTACGCTGAACATGAAAAAGAAACTGCTTTGCATCCTGACGGCCGTGCTGCTGCCGCTGCTTACGGGCGGCTGCGCCATGCTGGAAAAGGAATATGTCTCCATCCAGGACTACGTCCCCTCCGAGCAGGAGGTGGAGGCCTCCGGCGAGCGCTTCACCGTGAAGAGCGCCGACGCCCTTCAGTCGGCCCTTTTGAGCCTGGTCTACGACGGGCGCACCGAGGGCAGCATCGTCTTCGATTCCGTCTATGAGGGCGAGCCCGCAAAGGACCTGGAAAACGCCTGCTGGAAGGTGAAGACGGAGGACGCGCTCTGCGTCTTCTGCGTGGAGAAGATCTCCTACGACTTCAACAAGATCATCACGCTCAACGAGGCGAATATCACCATCAGCTATTCCCAGGCCGGCGCCAACCCCGACAAAATCATCCATCTCGGCTTCTCCTCCGAGGCGGACGGCGCAATCCTGGAGGCCCTGCAGAAGGGCGAGAAGCGGCTGACCATGCTGATCGGGCACAGCGGCTATTCCGCGGAGGATATGGCCGCCCAGGTCACGCGCATCTATCGGGACAATCCCACCGTGACGCCCGGCAGTCCGCTCGTCAACGTGAACGCCTACAGCGGCGCGGGCACCCAGCGCCTGTATGACATACAGTTCAACTACGGCATGAGCTCCGAAAAGCTCGCCCAGTACAAACAGCAGATGGAGGACTTTGCCCCCTTCGTCCAGCTCAGCACCGTCGGGCTCAGCGAGGCGGATCTCGCTTACCGGGCCTGCAGCTGGATGCTGGAAAACTGCACATTCACGGAGCGGAGCACCCAGAACAGCGCCTATGCCGCCCTGATCCGGCGGGAGGCCAACAGCGAGGGCATCGCCTTAGGCTATGTGGAGCTCTGCCGCCAGCTCGGCCTCGAGTGCCATATCGTCTACGGCCAGCTCGACTGGGAGGAGCACTGCTGGAACATCGTCAAGGTCGACGGCAGCTACTACCACGTCGACGTGACCCAGTGCGAGAATGCGGGCCTCATCCTCGGCTTCATGAAGAACGACGAGGCCTTCTGGGGCTCCTACCGCTGGGACGTCGGCAGCTACCCGAAGTGCACGAGCACGAACCGCTTCTTCGATTTCTTCCTGCCGAGCCTGAATGACAGCGGAAGGTGAACAGGCGGGAGCGTGAAGTCCCCCTTCACGTACAATCCGTGCAAAAACGGGAGCTTTTTCGGAAGTTCCCGTTTTTGCCCTCTCCCGGCCGTACAGCCTGTGCCCTTCGGAACAAAGTGAAAAAAACTCTTGACAACAAAGCATAATGTGCTATAATCATCCATGCTGTTGATGCGGCTTTAGCTCATCCGGTAGAGCGCCACCTTGCCAAGGTGGAGGTAGCGAGTTCGAGCCTCGTAAGCCGCTCCACAAAAAACCTATTGCAGATGCAATAGGTTTTTTTGATAATTAAATACGCGGGTATGATGGAATTGGCAGACATGCGAGATTTAGGTTCTCGTGCCGCAAGGCGTGCAGGTTCAAGCCCTGTTACCCGCACCACCACGTCAGAAGAAGCCAACTGCACTCCGCTTCCGCCGGGGCGGCGAAAGCTCCGTATTCGTTGGCTCCTTCTTCCTTTCCGAAACGGAGGACTCACGGGGGTCCTCCGTTTCGGTTTTACGGGGGCCCTTCCTTTTGCATCATGTCATAGGGGACTCGAACCCGAGGGCTCTTGGCAAGGCGCCGGGGGCGCCTTGCAACCCGAGGCGGCCTCCGCCGCAGCGGAGGTCGAGTCCCACCACCGGCACCAAACCAACAAAATCCGAACCAGATCTTCCCTATGGGAGACGGGTTCGGATTTTGTGTTTTCTACAGAAATCAGTATTTCTCCAATGGTGCTCTTCGCCGTCCTGAATCCAAGCCGAGAGGGCCGAGAAAGAAGAAATCAAAATGATTTGGAGGTATCTATTATGGGAAAACTGATTTCCTGCGAGTTCAATATGGATACGGCCTGCGTGGAACTTCGGTACACCGATGGAATACTAATATCAATCGACTGCACCACGGCAATCCAAATCCGAACCGGTATTGTTCTTTACGGCTTCTTTCACATCATCCAGGGTGATGGTTCTGGTGCCGTCCTTGTAGTTGAAGGTGAGAACCAGTTTATCATCGTACAGGTAAATGGCGTTCACAAAGGCATCGATCAGCATTTTGCGGTGGGACTGTTGGCGTACGTCCAGCTTGCGGAATTTATGTAGCCAGAAGGTGACGAACTCCGGGCTGATTCTGGGCTTGGCGATTTTCTCGTTTGCAATCTTGATTTCCAAATCTTCCTTTGTGGCTTCCAGTTCCTCCAAGCGGGTCTTGGTGGACTTGGTGAGGATGCCCTGCTGGATGGCGTTCAGGAGATTCTGGATGCCTGTTTCTGCCTCACGCAACTGCTGTTCGTACAGGGGAAGGTTGGTGTTTTCCCTGTCCTGCAAATCCATCACCATGGACACGATGGCTTCAATGGCCTGATCGTCCATGACCACCTTCATCACTTCATTGACCACCAAGTCTTCCAGCCATTGCTTGCGCACAGGCTTCTTCTTGCAGTCCGTCCGCTTCTTTTTCACGGACACGCATTTGTAGTAGTGATGAATGGTGCCGTTCCGGCTTTTGCCGCTCTCGCCGCAGAGATAAGCACCGCAGTAGCCGCAGAACAGTTTGGTGGTCAGCAGATAATCGTCCTCGGCTTTGTGACGGGCCGGGGCTTTTCTGTTTTGTGCCAGCTTCTCCTGAACCCGGTCAAACAAATCCTGGGGAACGATAGCGGGGATTCCATCGGGTACAACGATGTCCCGATATTTGTACTCTCCGATGTAACGGCGGTTGCTCAGCATGTGCTGAATGCTGTTGAAATTCAGCGGTTGACCACGGGTATTTCTGACGCCGCTGTCATTCAGCCAGTCCCGCAGCTCCTTCATCGTCGCGCCCTCGTCGTATTTTTTGAACACATCCAGAACAAAAGGAGCGGTCAACGGATCGATTTGAAAGTGCTGTTCCTCATCAATCACATAACCGATGGGAAGTGTGCCGCCATTGAACTTGCACTTCAGCGCATTTTCTTTTCTGCCGCGAATGACCTTTTCAGACAGATTGGCGGAGTAGTATTCGGCATAACCTTCCAGCACGGATTCCAGAATGATGCCCTCTGCGCCCTCGGAGATCACTTCCGTTGCGGACACGACTTTCACGCCGTTCCTCTTCAGCTGTGCTTTGTATCTGGCACTGTCGTAACGGTTTCTCGCAAATCTGTCCAGCTTCCAGACGATGACCATGTCAAACAGCTTTTTGCCGCTGTCTTTAATCATTTCCTGAAAATCCGGTCGGTTGTCCGTCTTGGCGGAATAGGCACGGTCAATATAGTGGCGCAGAATCGTGATGCCGTTCTTTTCAGCAAAGGCGGTACACTCCCGAATCTGACCCTCAATGGATTCCTCCCGCTGGCTGTCGGAGGAATAGCGGGCATAGATGACTGCTTTCATTTCTTTCCCTCCGTCATCATCTGAAACAGGGATTCCTTCAACCGTTCATTCATAGGCGAGCCGGGTTCAAAGCACATTTCGATAAAATCCCGTAGCTCCGGAGCATCGCTGTGTTTCATGATCCTGTTTTCGTAGAGCTTTCCTCTGGGGTCATCGCAGCGGGCAAAGATATAATCCATCGACACATCAAAGTAGTCTGCATACTTGCGCAGAAGCTCTACGGTTGGAGCAGCCTGCCCGTTTTCATAGCGGTTGATGCTGGACTGGTTGGAGCCAATCTCCTGTGCCAGCTTTGCCTGAGAGAGCCCAACGCTCTCCCGCAACACCCGCAGACGTTTTCCTAACTCTTTCACTATCTCACCTCCAGCTTATTCTGGGTTTACTATATCACGCACGCAACCCTAAGTCAACCCTAAAATAGAATTACTGCGAAATGAAATCGAATTCCGCATCAAATAAGCGCCCGCAGGGTGCGTAGCTCACAAGGAACTTGTGATTCAAAGGGCTTGGGAGATTTCCCAACAAGCAGAAAACGCACAGATCCGCCGGAGCGGAAATGCGCGTTTTTCGCATATGGCGCGCCATAAGCATTGCTTGCGACTTTTGTCGCAGCAAGGTTTGTGGCCACACATGCATTGCTTGCTGGTAGAAAATCCAGTCATTGAAATAGTTCCGTTTCGATGGTAATATTGATATGAGTTATCCCCTATACTGGTGAATCTGATGTCTGACTACCAATACCAGCACGATATTTTCTTCCAGTACACCTTCGGCTCTACTGCATTTCTGGTGTATCTTGCGGTGGTGAATCTGGCGGATATCAGGATCAATTGGCAGCGTGTGACTGTCCTCGCAGCCGCGTTTATTGTCAGCGTGGCTTGCTTTTACAAGGTCGTGGTTCCAAAGGCAATCCATTATCCGGTTCAAGCTGTTCGCTATTATGACTTCTATCAGAATATAAGGGATGCGCTATCAGAAATTCCGGATGGAGCTTCTGTGACTGCTACAACATTTTACACAACGTATCTGTCTCAACGGGAAATCCTATACGATGTGCGATATTGCTCGCCGGAGCATATGCTGGAAACCCAGTATGTTGTTTTGAAAATATCTGCTGACAGCGATTTCAAAAAGTATGCAGTGAACGAAGAGGGCAATGGTTTTGAGAATCTGGTCAATCTGTTGGAGGAAAACGGCTATGAGCCATACATGTCAATTGAGGACCTACTTGTGATCTACCGAAAGAAATAAGCTGGAATACCATTTCTCCCTAGATCATATCAAACCCTCTGCCATTTTACGCATTTAGACCCCCAAAAGCCGTTGCGGCGCAACCACTTTTTTCCTCAATTTTGGGAGGGGTGGTATCGGTATATTCGGAAGCCGAAAACGGGTTCTAAATGCGGAGAAAGCTCACCTGTCGACATCAGAAAGACATTTTTCGAAGTGGACATACAATATCCTTATTTCAATAGAAATGCGGCGAAAAGTCATTGCAGTACAACGGCTTTTTCTCTAAAATGTCGACACCTGGCTGCAAGTTTTGTCCGCCCTCAATCAAGACGTAGAAGAATAGAAGCCGGATTTTCCGGTGGCGAGTACGATTCCCTTACTGCAATGAAATCGCAAGGAAAATCCATTGTGATGCAAGCACTTTTCCACCGCTATTGTTCTACATCGCAACCACTTTCCAAGCTATTGACACTCACTCCCAATGTGATATAATACACGCAAGCAAAATGCAGACGCCCATCAAGCCCATGGCTTGACAAGCGCCTGCATTTTCCGTTTCTTGAGAAAGGAGCCATGCCGTCAGCAACAGATTGTCCGTCCACCCACAACTGCACCTTAAAAATTTCATACCGAACCGGAGGGAACAACCAGCTTGGGCCGCAGGAAAAAGCCAATCAACAATTCCGGTATTCCGCAACACGAAATCGAGCACATTGCCCGGTGTATCCTCCCCGACATCCTCGCCTATTACGAAAGCGAAGAAGGCCAGCGGGAGTTCCGGGAATGGCAGGTTCAGCGTGAAGCAGGACAGACGGAAGGAAAGGAAGGGAAGGGAAGGGGAAAAGTAAGTAATTGACCGAACAGGGTGCCGTCAGTTTGGCGGCACCTTTTCTCATACAGCAGGCACCTCCGCTCACGCATTTAAGGGGCAAAAAAGCGGCTGACAGCAATGCTTTCTGGGCGCCTTTTTGATCAGGGAATACAATCAAAAACGGCCTTCTAAATGCGTGAATTTTCCAAATCTGCCCCTCGTTCCATCCGTCATCCCCTTGATAGAATGAATGATTGGTAGGTCAGTATTTGATTAAGCAACCTGAATTTAGGGGCTCCTTATCATTGGCAATGGATTCATGGATTCTCATTCCAGCCTCAGCATCCATTGCAGTACCTGACGTGCGTTTTCTATCAAAGTGTTCCGGGAGATCAATCCCAGTTCCATGGCCTTTTGCAATCGTCTAAGGCTGCCGTGGGGCATACGCACATTGTTGCCCGCCAGAGCCTCCCGATAGTGCTCCGCCCAGTTGCCCCAGTCTGTCACCACAAGGCCGTCGTAGCCCCACTCCTCCCGGAGGATCCCGGTCAGCAGTTCCTCATTTTCCGAGGTATAGGTACCGTTCAGCAGGTTATAGGCGGTCATAATGCTCCAGATGTCACTCTCTTTTACAACGATTTTAAATGCCTTCAGATAAATCTCTCGCAGTGCCCGTTCAGAAACCCGTGAATCGCTTGCGTATCGGTTGGTTTCCTTGTTGTTGCAGCAGAAGTGTTTCACACAGGCGGAAACATTTTGGGACTGGATCCCCCGCACCATGGCGGCGGCCAGCTTTCCCGCCACCAGCGGGTCCTCCGAATAGTATTCAAAATTCCGGCCGCACAGGGGACTTCTATGGATATTGATGGCAGGGGTCAGCCACATACCGATGTTGTTCTCCAAAACCTCTTTCGCGCCCGTCTGGCCCACCGCATAGATCAGTTCCGTGTCCCAAGTGCAGGCAAGCAGCGTTGCCACCGGCCAGGCTGTGGTTTTCACCCCTCGGTCGGGGACGATCCGAAGTCCGGCAGGGCCGTCGGCGGTCATCACCGCCGGAATGCCCAGATAGTCCAGTCCGCCGATACCCCTTGTATCTGCCACGCCCCGGTTGGGAGTGCCGCCCAGCAGGGTAATCAGCTCGTCATCCGTCAGACTTTCCAGGAACGCTTCCGTGGTCACTTCACCGGAGGCTGCCTGTTCAAAATTCAGCCGCCCTTCCGGAATTTTGATACCTCTGGAATCGGGCAGGATGTGTTCGGCATCCCAGCTGTGCTTCTCCGGCCATCCGGCGGTGTCGTACAGGGTTGGATTCTCGCCGGTTTTCAGATCCTCGAAGCTGCCGTCCGCTTTCAGGCGGCGGGGCAGCTTGGCAGGAACGCAGCGGTTCTTCACCTGCTCCGTGATCCGCTCCGCTTCATTGACAAAATGACCCACCTCTTCCAGAGCGCGGACACAATTTCCCACCAGAATCGTGTAGCTTCCCGCCGGCAATACAAAAGCTGCCAGCTTTTCATCGTAGGCGGCAAGCTCGGCGGTGGGGAAGGTCAGGGTCAATTCCTGCGCCTGACCCGGCTGGAGCAGCCGGGTCTTTTGGAATGCCCGCAGTTCCAGCTTCGGCATATCGAGACGGCATTGGGGCGCGGAAGAATAGACTTGCACCACTTCCCGGCCCGCCGTATTTCCGGTGTTGGTTACCCGGACAGTGACAGAAATTTCCTCGTCATCTCCTTGCGAAATCAGCGGTTCCAGACGGAACGTGGTGTAGGACAGGCCAAAACCAAAGGGATAGTTGACTTTCTCCGCCGCACCGGGGATCGTCTCAAAATATCGGTAGCCCACGAAAATATCCTCGGTGTAGCAGACATAATCCCTGGATTTATTGAAGCCGGCCGAGGAGGGATAGTCGTCAAAAGATGCCGCGAAGCTATCCGTCAGCTTGCCGGAGGGGTTTACGTCACCGCAGAGGATATCTGCCTCCGCCATAGCCCCCTCCATGCCGCCCTGCCAGGCCAGCAGCACGGCGCCGATCTTTGGATTACAAGCAAACCAGGAGGTGTCCACCATGCCGCCCACATTCAGGATGACCACAATCCGGTCAAAACGGGCACAGACATCCGACACCATCTTTTGTTCTTCCAGTGACAAGTAGAAATCGCCGTCGTTTGGCTCCCCCTTACGATCCCAGTCCTCGGCAGAAAACCGGCAGATGCTGATAACAGCGGTATCGCACTCCATCGCCGCCTGCTCAAGAAGTGCCGCAGGTATCTCCGGCTCCACAGTAAACCCCGGTTCTTTCCCCGCCGCCCGCTGGCTTGCCACATTTTCCCGGTAGAATTCATGCAGCGGAGCAAAAATATTCACCTTTCCCTCTGCCGCCTTTTCCTCCATGCCATCGCAGAGGTTTCGGACATAGGCCACGGTCACGTCGCCGCTTCCGCCGCCGCCTTTCACATAGTCCACGCTGGCCTTGCCGAACAGTGCCACCCGGCTTCCCCGTTTCAGGGGAAGCAGACGGTTTTCATTTTTCAGAAGTACCATACCCTCCGCTGCCACTTTCCGGGACAGCGCAATATGTTCCTTTGAACCAGTCACGATTTTCCCATCCTCGCCCAAAGGCCGCACGGGCATGAATTTGTATCTCTGCCATTTACTCATTTCCATTCTCCTTGTTTTAGGGCAACACCGCATAATTCGGCAAGGAAGCTCAGCGAGAGATTTTGTGCCATTTCAAAGTTTCAAAAACGGGGGAATACTGTATGTATTTCCCGTTTTTGGAACTGCAGAAATGGCGCAAAAGATCCGCTGAGATCCGCTGACGCAATTGTGCGGTGTTGCCTTAGATAAACGATCTGCTTATGTCCGGCATCCTTGGGGGACTGACCGTCGGGAATCTATTGTTCTTCCTAAATTCTCAAAGCCGGAACCGGAAGGAGAAACAGATATCCTTTTCAGCGGAAACCCGATACGGCTCCTCTACATTGGCTCCCCAGCTGTCAATGCCGCCAACGCCCCGCATGGCGCCGCAGAGCGTCACCACCGTTCTGCAGGGAGCGGGCAGCTCGTCAGCGTGGAAGGCCTCGCTCAGCTGCTGAGGGGTATAGGGAATGGCAGAAAAGGCAAAGGGCTTCTCGTCCTTTTGGATCGTCAAAGCGTGATTTGAAAGACGAAGGGTCATTTGGTGGGTGTCCATATGACAGCTGCACTCCTGGGGAACCAGATAGTCCGCGATGTGTGGCACTTCGCTGTAGGTGCCGAAAATACCGCCCTTCTTCCTGTCCGGGTAGGTTTCCCCGGACAGGCCGACCCACTCCACCTGTTCGACTGGAACCGGCGTTGCAAACCGCAGGCCGAACAGCGGAAGCTCCGGCCGCCCCTCCATGCCAAAGTAGTGGACATCCACTTTCATGCAGCACTCGCTGTCAACGGAGTAAGTTACCTCCGCTTTCAGACCGGACATAGCGGGGGCAGTGTAGGTATAGCGAATGGAGACCATATCCTCCGATTCTTCCAAAACCTGAATGTCGCCGCACTTCTGCCAAGCGTCCACAGCCGCCCAAATGGAACTGGCTGCGGCAAAGCCATTGCCCAAGTCGTTTTCCGTGGGAGCACGCCAGAAGGCAGGCCGGGGCGCGCGCCACAGCCACTGCTGTCCGTCAGAAATCAGGGAAACCGGGCCGCCCTCCGGATAGGAGAACAGGATCTCAAAATTCTTCCCGGAAACCCCCAGTGCGCCGTCGCCGTGCACAATCTTCAGCGGTTGATTTTGTCCGCTTTCCTGCACCCGGAACGCTTCCGCCCCAGATGCATTGGCAGTGTCCTGCGCTTTCCGGGCTTCTGCGCCGGAATACCAGTGGCGCACCTCCTGCATGGCGGGCTTTTCCCTGCCGTCCGCAAAAACAATGCCGTTGCCGCTGAACGCATAGTCGCTCTGCCGCTCGCCAAAGTCTCCGCCGTAGCCCAGAACCCTCTGACCGTTGACATTTTCATGCCACAGCGCCTGATCCATATAATCCCAGATGAAACCGCCCTGATACTGCCGGTATTCTTCTTCCAGACGGATGTAGCTTTCCATGCCGCCCAGAGAATTGCCCATGTCGTGCATATACTCGCAGAGAAGAAAGGGCTTTTTGGGATTGCTTTGCAGATAGTCGCGAATCGCATCCGGATACGCGTACATCCGGCTTTCCACATCGGAAATTGCGTCAAAGGCACGGTTGTGGAACACGCCCTCATAGTGAACCAGCCGGCTGGGATCCTGGGCGCGGAAGTAGTCCGCCATTGCCAGAATGTCCTCCCCGGCGTAGGACTCGTTTCCGCAGGACCAGAACAGGATGGAAACATGGTTTTTATCCCGCTCAAACATGGACATTGCCCGGTCAAGCACGCAGTCCTTCCATTGAGGGAGGCTTCCGGGAACGTTCCAGCTTGGTTCAATTTTCCCCAGCTTCTGCCAGGAACCGTGGCTTTCCAGGTTCGTCTCGTCCATCATGTAGATGCCGCTTTGGTCGCACATAAGATACCACGGTGTCTGATTGGGGTAATGGCAGGTGCGGACAGCATTGATATGATTGCGGCGGAAGGTCTCCATGGCCCGCTCCATATCCTCCATGCCGATGGCACGGCCTGTGCTTGGATTCCATTCGTGACGGTTGACTCCGTGAATCACCAGCCGCTGACCGTTGAGGAGCATGATCCCGTCCTTCCATTCAAACCGCCGGAAACCGATGTCGTAGGGGATTCCTTCCAACACTTCCCCGGAGGAATCGGTCAGTGTCAGAACCGCATGATAGAGATTAGGCCTTTCGTGGCACCATGGCTGGATATTGGGGAAGATAAATACTGGACTGACATGGTATTTTCCGTCAAAGCTCAAAGGCAAATCCTCGTCCATCAGGCCGTCAATGGCACAATGGAGGGTTACGCTTTCCGTTTCACCGCTGAGGAGCAAACGGATTTTCAGTTTGCCGGTGGTATTGTCCTCCAAAAGCGTGGTTTGCAGCCACAGGTCGTCCACATTCGCGGCGGGCTTGGCGTAGAGAAACACGCTGCGGAAGATGCCGCTGAACCGGAAGAAATCCTGATCCTCCAGCCAGCTTGCACTGCTGTGCTGATAGACCTCCACGCACAGGCGGTTCCCGGTTTCCCGGACGTAGGGAGTCAGGTCAAAGTCCGAGGGGGTGAAGCTGTCCTCGGCGTAGCCAACGAAGTGGCCGTTGAGCCAGACATAGAACGCCTGCTCCACACCCTGAAAGGAAATGCACACCCGCTTCCCCAGCAGTCCCGGCTCCAAATCGAACCGGCGTACATAGCTGCCTACATGGGTGTTCTCCCAGTCGATTTCCGGGGGACGAAGTTCCGCGTGGCCATCCCAGGGGTACAGGGTGTTGATGTACTGAATTTCACCATAGCCCTGCAGCTCCATATGTCCGGGCACCTGAATCGTGCCGAAATCGGAATCGTCGAAATCTTCCTGCCAGAAGTCAGCCGGACGCTGCCGGGGATTTTTGCTCCACGCAAAGCTCCACTGCCCATCCAAGCTCTGGCGCAGGGAGGTTTTTCCCTGTGCCATTTCTTCCGGGTTGGCAAAGCAAATGTGGTCAGAATGGGCATCCAGCCGGTTGACCCTGAAAACGGTTGGGTCTGTGAGCCAATTTAAATTCGCGTTCATAATCCACGCTCCTTCGTTGCGATAATGGCAGTTATTATTCTATGTGCATATCGGTTTAGTCATCTGTTCAATAAATTGTTGTTTGGCGCTTCGCCTCCAGGTTTCCTGTCATTGCGAGACCAGTCCGCAGACTGGTCTCGCAATGACAGCGTTATTTCGACAAACACCAATTTATCGCATTGCTGCGCAAAGCCGATAAGCACATGATTCTATCCGAGGAGGAACACATCACCCCGGGTTACACCGTGTTCGTTGAAACAGTCGACGCGCACCCATGCCGACTGTCCTTTGATCAAAGCGGTGATGGCCGCTTCCCGGTAGCCATACACCATTTTGCTGTGGTATAATTTATCCGGGGCATAACCCCAGGAGATACAGGCATTCGCGCCCTCGCCGGACTCCCAACGGAGAAAGCCATCCAGAGGAAGCCTCCGGCATTCCAGAACCCTCGCCTTTTCGGGGGCCTGACCCTGAGAAATACCGAATACCCGCAGCCCGGAAATCCGCGCCGTCTGATGATAGGGCAGTTCCGTCACCGTCAGACGGATATATCTTGCCTGAACCCCTTCCTCCTTCACCACCAGATCGTGGGGCAGATCTGTATCGCAGGCTCGCTTATCTTCCATAATATCCCATACTTTTCCATCCATGGACGCTTCCAGCAGCCAGCGGGTGTGAAGAGGCCGATCTTCAATGACCCGGGGAACCCCAAGGAACTGACTCCACACTGCGTCTTTTGGGGGTTTCACCCGGAGGGCATCATCGGCAAAGTTCACCTGTACCGCATGAACCATGCAGCTTTGCTCCAGATCCAGGGTCAGCTGGGGACAGGGGTCGGAATCGTCCGCGCTCCACCAGGAGCGGATATTTTCGTCCACAGCCCACTGCGGATGCGCTCCTGAGCTTGCCCGGACGGGCTTGCCGTAGGAAAGGAGCATCCATTCCGGGTCAGACCAGGCGGGCGCGTCCATGGCGCGGGGCCAGTCACCGAAGCGCTGGTCGCAGTACAGGACCCCATCGCTGTCAAATCCGGCCTTCCAAAGACCAAGCCGACGTTCGTAGGGATGGGTACAGCTGATCCGCAGAGTGTCTGCGTGCCAATAGGTGCCATCCCGATCTTTCAAGGTAGAACCGTGGCCGGAGCCGGTGATAAACCCGCCGGGCTGGAAGGAATAGGGATTGCTCGGTGCAGGCTGGTAGGAGCCAAGAGGCGTGTCCGCCACATAGACCCCATCGGAATAGACGTTGAATTCCGTTCCCGGCGCGGCGTACTGTAAATAATATTTTCCCTTGTATTTGGTCATCCACGCCCCTTCAATGTAGGGGGCGGTTCCGTTGGGACGGTTATTTTCACCGAAGCGTTCAAAGCCGTGCCGTTCCGGGTGTCCCCGGATCAGCCCCACAGGGGCACAGAGGGGCTTCATGGTTCCTTTTTCCAGTTCCACGCCCCAGATTGGGGACGTATTGGTGCAGCCCCAGAAGAAATACAGCCGCCCGTCCTCATCCTGAAATAAATGGGGGTCCCAGAATTCGAAGCTGGCGGGAACCTTTTCAAATGGGACATGGATGGGATCGGGACTGTGATAGAACGCGCCGTTCATCCCACCCCGGGAGGCGGAAAACCAAAGCGCTCTGTCAATAACACATACATCCGGTGCGTAGTCATGGATGGGGATTTCCTCTGTGAAGGGGTGAAATTCCCAGCTGCACAAATCTGTACTTGTGAAGAAGCCTCCGGTCATAGACGGAAACAGCCAGTAGCGGTCTTTGAAAAAGATCAGGCTGGGATCAGCTGCCTCCCGGAACGCGGTATCCACCCCATTGCGGACGGATAACTGATACTTGTAGGGAAGATTCAATGGATTGCAGTAGTATTTCATAACGGTTCCCCCTCAAATATGGTCTGCCGTTGCCGCGTAGCTGTCCTGTTTCTCCGCGGCGGGAACCCAGCTGTCATCGAAATGAATGATCACGCCGGTATCCGCCAAGGCTTTTTGCAGCTTCTCAATGGGGATATTGGCAATGGGAACATCATGGGTAGCTGCCAGAGCGGCGGCGATCCCCGCCGCCTGGCCGGTGAGAACCGCAGGAGGAATGACCCGCAGCACATCCCAGCCCCAGCCGGAGGCGGAGGCGCTTCGGCCGCAGGTAATCAGATTGTCAAACCCATCCTTGACCAGAACTCCGTAGGGAACCTCGTACAGCCTGTCCCGGTATTCAAAGTCGCAGATGGTGCCGATGGAGGTGGCGCAGTGTTTGTAGCAGTCCTCCCCGGTCAATGTCGCGTTTCCCTGAATGCGGCGGGCGGTGCGCAGTTGGGGGATACCGGGAAGCATGTGAATATTCTGCTTCATGCCGCAGTTTCCGCTTTCCTTTTCATACATCCGCAGTTGGTTTTCCTGCAAATACTGATTGATGGTTTCCATATCGCAGCCCATATAGGGGGG
>CADBCX010000060.1 GCA_902793245.1 uncultured Eubacteriales bacterium
CCTTCCGTGTATCCCTGCGCCCCATGCAGAAACGCGATCCGGCGGAAAGCAGGCTGTTCCAGCTGGCGCGGGAAACCCATCTGAACGCTTCACGCTGAAACCTCTTCCCTTTATAAAGACAGAACGGAGGTGCGCAATGGCATACACAGCATACGAACCGATGACCCTGGAAGAAATACTGGCAAGGGTAAAAAAAGTTGATACAGATGGCAAAGGTATTGATTTGGTTCAGCGCGCCTATGATTATGCCGCCGACGCGCACAAGGATCAGAAGCGCAAAAGCGGCGAACCGTATATCGTGCACCCCCTGTACGTGGCCAGCATCATCACCGAATTGATGATCGACCCGCCCACCATCGCCGCCGCGCTGCTGCATGACGTGGTGGAGGACACCGGCGCGACGGTGCAGCAAATGCAGGAGATGTTTGGGGAGGAAGTGGCGCGGCTGGTGGATGGCGTGACCAAGCTGGCCAAGCTGAACTTCGCCGACCGGGAGGAGCAGCAGGCGGAGTCCCTGCGCAAGATGATCCTGGCCATGAGCAAGGACATCCGCGTGGTGCTCATCAAGCTGGCCGACCGGCTGCACAACATGCGCACCCTCAAGTTCAAAGAGCCTGATCGCCAGGTGGCCATCGCCCGGGAAACGCTGGATATTTATGCGCCTCTGGCCCACCGCCTGGGCGTGTACGGCATCAAGCAGGAGCTGGAAGACCTGTCCCTGCGCTATATCGACCCGGAAGGCTATCAGGACGTGGCCCGGCTGGTGGGCATGAAGCGCGCCGACCGCGAGGAAAACATCAAGCTGGTGATCAGCGAGCTGAGCCAAAAGCTGGACGAACAGGGGCTTCACTACGACATCGACGGCAGGCCCAAGCATCTCTATTCCATTTACCGCAAGATGGTCATCCAGAACAAGCCCTTCGACCAGATTTTCGACCTGATCGCCATCCGCGTGATCGTGGACACCATTCCGGAGTGCTACACCGTGCTGGGCATCGCCCATACGTTATGGAACCAGGTGCCGGGCCGGTTCAAGGATTATATTTCCGTGCCCAAGGCGAACATGTACCAGTCCCTCCACACCACGGTGGTGGGCGGGCGGCGCATTCCCTTCCCCTTTGAGATCCAGATCCGCACCTGGGAAATGCACCGCATCGCCGAATACGGCATCGCCGCCCACTGGCGCTACAAGGAAGGCGGCAAAAAGAACGATGCCCTGGACAACAAGCTCTACTGGCTGCGGCAGATCCTGGACTGGCAGTCCGACGCCAAGGACAGCCATGAGTTCATTGACGGCCTGAAAACCGACCTGTTCTCCGAGGAAGTGTTCCTGTTCACGCCCAAGGGCGACATCATCTCCATGCAGCGCGGCTCCACGCCCCTGGACTTCGCTTACCGCATCCATTCCCAGGTGGGCAACTCCTGCGTCGGCGCCCGCATCAACGGCAAGATGGTGCCCCTGGACACCCAGCTGCAGACCGGCGACCGGGTGGAGGTGCTCACCTCCTCCGCCTCCAAAGGCCCCAGCATGGACTGGCTCAAAATCGTCAAGACCCAGCAGGCCAAGGCAAAGATCCGCCAGTTCTTCAAGCGGGAGCTGCGGGGCGAAAACGTGGTGCGCGGCAAGGAAATGCTGGATCACGAGGCCAAGCGCCGGGGGGTAAAGCTGTCAGATTACACCAAGCCGGAATACTACGAGCCGCTGCTGCGCAAGTACATGTTCCAGGAGCTGGACGACCTGTACGGCGCCATCGGTTACGGCGGGGTAGCGGCTGTGTACGTCCTGAGCCGGCTGATCGACGAGAAGCAGAAAAAAGAAGCCTCCTCCACGCCAAAGCCGCCCGTCGTCCTGCCCGATACGCCGCCCGCCGAGCCCAAGGGCAAGCCCACCCACGGCATCTATGTCCACGGCGAGTCCGGCATGCTGGTGCGTTTCGCCCGCTGCTGCAATCCCGTGCCCGGCGACGACATTGTGGGCTACATCACCCGGGGCCGCGGCGTGACCGTGCATAAGGCGGACTGCGTCAACGCCCTGCATTCCGAGCCGGAACGCGCCGTGCCCGTTACCTGGGCCACCGAAGAGCTGGGCGATTTCAGCGCCAACGTGATCATTATCTGCTATGACCACAATTCCCTCCTGGGCGAAATCACCAACTTCATCCAGGATCAGGGCATCCCCCTTACCGCCCTGTCCGTCAAGCTGAACAAAAACAAGACCTGCACCATCATGACCACCATGCAGGTCAAGTCCCGCGAGCAGCTGGACGCCGCCCTGGTCAAAATCCAGCGCCGTTCCGACGTGATCGAGGCGTACCGCAGCGCGAGCTGATATGGGGAGGGAACGGGGATTAGATAATAGGCATTAGGCATTAGGCATTAGGCATTAGGCAATGGGCAATAGGCATTAGCTAACCGGAGCATTATATGTCATCCTGAACAGGCCGACGAAGGAGGCCGTCGTGAAGGGTCTCCTTGTTGGCGAAATACTATCAGGGAGATCCTTCGCTGATCGCTCCACTGCGTTCCGCGATGCTCAGGATGACATGCGGGGCCTCGGCTGCCTATTGCCTAATGCCTAATGCCTATTGCCTATTGCCCATTCCCTCTTTTCTGTCGAATTTGAAATAAATATGTAACAATTATGCTTTTTATTTTAAAAAAGCCTCTTTTTTATTAAAAAATAGTTGACTTTTTGTAATAAATTTGATATAAATAAGAAGGATATACTTCAAGATTTTGATGGACGCATCCGCGTCTTTTGGAAGGTGAAAACAATGGCAAAGAAACGCACTTCCGACGCTTACCGGAAACTGACGGGAATTCTGATTATTTTGTTCGTCCTGACCGCTTTGTGTGGCGCCGGCTATGTGCTGCTGGATCAGTCCATCCAGGTGCAGCAGGCGGAAAACGACGCCCGCGCCCAGACGGAAAACGAACACCTGGAGGCGCAGTATCAGCAGGCCAAGCAGGAAGAACGGGCAAAAGAAGCGGAAGGTAAAACAGTCCAGTGGCCTGAACCCAAGGCCCAGGGCTGGGACGTGGTGGATCTGAGCAATTATCCCCTCACCAACACGCGCACCTATGACGCCTCCCGGATGGAGCTGATCACCAGCGGCATGCTGCTGGTCAACCGCTGGCACGCCGTGCCGGACGACCTTGCCCAGGCTGAATTCCTGGTGGTGCACACCGCCGACAAGCGCATCGCCACCGCGGGCAACAGCGTGAAGCTGCTCTCCCCCGCCATCACCGCGCTGGGCGAAATGATCGCCGACGCCAAGGCAGCCGGTCTGGAGCACTACAACGTGGAAGAAGGCTACCGCCTCCGGGAAGTCCAGCAGGACAAATTTGATAAGGAAGCGCAAAAGCACGCCAGCCGCTACTCCGGCGACGCGCTGACAGAAAAGGTCGTGGCTTCCGGCATCAGCGTGCCCGGCACCAGCGAATACGAATCCGGCCTGGCCTTCTGCATGGGCCGCTACGCCAAGGGCGATCCCATCATGGACAAGAAATTCCATGAACTGCCCCAGTCCGACTGGCTGGTGGAGCACAGCTGGGAATATGGCATCGTCTTCCGCTTCCCGGTGCAGGGCTACCCCAACGCCACCGTGATGGATAAATCCTACAAAACAGGCCAGAAAAGCAGGCTGAGCATCTACCGGTACGTGGGCAAGGCCAACGCCGCGGTGATGCACATCATGAATTTCTGTATGGAAGAATACATCGAATACATGATCCAGCATCCCCACATCGCGGTGTACGAGGACGGCCATTTGAAATATGAAATCGTCCGCACCGAAGGCTACTACGGCGGCGACGCCACCGTCCAGGTCACCCGCAACGCCCAGGAAATCAACGTTTCCACCGACAACATGGAGAATAACGGCATGGGCGGCATCATCGTCGCCATGTCCTACTGATCGCTTATTCCTCACCCTGTTTCATCCGCCCGGCTCTCTCCGCCGGGCGTTTTTTTGTCATGTGAAAACGCCGCCGATTTGCGCTTCGGCGGCGTCTTTCGTTGTGATGCTTTCAACTGCGTTCCTTCAGGCAATCGTTAATGATCTGCTGCAGCACTTCGGGCGGGATAGACAGCTCTTCCTGGGCCACGTCCATGACGGTGCGGTGTTCCTGCTGGGCTTTTTTCACGATGGCGGTGGAACGTTCGTAGCCAAACTGCGGACACAGGGCCGTGGCGATGACGGTGGATTTCATGAGCATATCGCTGCAATGCTTTTCATCCGCAAGAATGCCTTCCACACAGCGCTCCCGGAACGTGTCGGCGGCGTGGGTGAGCACTTCGAGGGACTCAAACAGGCAATAGAAAATGACCGGTTCAAAGGCGTTCAGCTCCAATTGCCCCGCTTCCACCGCCATGGAAATGGTCACGTCGTGGCCCGCCACAAGAAACGCCGCCTGGGTGACCACTTCGGGAATGACCGGGTTGATTTTGCCGGGCATGATGGAGGAGCCGGGCTGCCGCGCGGGAAGCTGCAATTCCTCAATGCCGCCGCAGGGGCCGCTGGAGAGCAGGCGCATGTCGTTGGCGATCTTGGACATGACCAAAGCGCAGTTCTTCACCGCGGAGGAAATGGCGGCAAAGCTGTCGGCGTTCTGCGTCGCGTCGATCAGGTCGTCCGCCGCTTTCACGGGCTGGCCGATCAGGTCAGCCAGAATGTCCATCACGCAGTTCAGGTATCCGTCGCTGGCGTTGATGCTGGTGCCGATGGCGGTCGCGCCCAGGTTCAGTTCAAACAGCTCGTTGCGGCTGCGCAGGATGCGGTTGGCGCAGCGGCGCAGGGCGTCGGCGTGAGCCTTGAACTCCTGCCCCAGGTACATGGGCACGGCGTCCTGCAATTGAGTGCGGCCCAGTTTCAGCACCGTTGCGTTTTCCTCAGCCTTGCGGTCAAAGGCGGCAATGAGCCTGTCCAGCGCGGACAGCAGCGCTTCCGTCATGCGCAGGGCGGCCAGCTTGCCCGCGGAGGGGAACACGTCGTTGGTGGACTGGGCCATGTTCACATGGTCGTTGGGGTGAACGGTGCCGTCGCCCTTTTGTCCGCCCAGGATCTCGCAAGCCCGGTTCGCCACCACTTCGTTGGCGTTCATGTTGGCTGAGGTGCCCGCCCCGCCCTGGATGGGATCGACGATGAACTGATCCCGCAGCTTGCCGTTCAGGATCTCGTCGCAGGCCCGGATGATGGCGGAAGCGATTTCCGGTTTCAGCATCCCCGCCCGCTGGTTGGCGATGGCCGCGGCTTTCTTGATCATGACCAGGCTTTCCACCATGTACGGATGCATCAGATGCCCCGTCATGGGGAAGTTTTCCTTCGCGCGCATGGACTGTACGCCGTAATACGCATTGTCCGGCAGGTTCACGATGCCGATGGAATCATGCTCCGTTCTCAATTTGGTTTCCCCTCCGATTCTCAAGTATCCCTGTCTGGCTTTTGGTTATCAGGATGCAATGCAATTTCATCATCAATCGGTCATCATTATAACATAGGTAATACGCATTTTCAACGGAAAGGACAGCTTCTTTCAGGGCTTACGCATGAATTATTGACACCCCAAAAGCCTTCCCCTTGAGGGGAAGGCTTTTGGCAGAATCACCCTATCCTCATAACACTTTATTTCCTCTTGCATTTGCCTTGCGGTTTTACAGGCAAATCAAAAGGCCCGAAGAAGCAGCTTCTTCGGGCCTGGGATGAAATCATGAAATCAATACGCCTTGGCGAAGTACATGACCTTGGTGGCCTTCCTGCCGCAGCAGACGCAGGTGTCGCCGAAGGGGGTCTGGTCGAAGGGCATGTTGCGGGAGGTGGCGTTGGTTTCCTCCTTGATCTTGTCCTCGCAGGCCCGGTCGCCGCACCACATGGCGCGGGCGTAGCCGCCGTCCACCTGGGCTTTCAGCTCGTCGTAGTTATGCACGTCCTTGGTGTGGGCCAGGCGGAATTCGTCGGCGATGCGGAACATGTTCTGCTGAATATCGTCCAGCAGCTTCTTCAATTCTTCCGCCAGATTGTCCAGAGAGATGGTAGACTTTTCAAAGGTATCCCGGCGCATGACGGTGGCGACGCCGTTTTCGATGTCTTTGGGCCCGATTTCCACGCGGACGGGCACGCCCTTCAATTCCCATTCGTTGAACTTCCAGCCGGGGGACACGTTGTCCCGGTCGTCCAGCTTCACGCGGATGCCCGCGGCTTTCAGGGCGTCATACACTTCCCCGCACTTTTCCATCACGCCGCCCTTGTGGGCCGCGATGGGCAGGATGACGGCCTGGAAGGGCGCGATCATGGGGGGCAGCTTGAGGCCGCGCTCGTCGCCGTGGGTCATGATGATGGCGCCGATCAGGCGGGTGCTGACGCCCCAGCTGGTTTCGTGGCAGTATTCCAGCTTGCTGTCCTTGCTCAGGTACTGGATGTTGAAAGGCACGGCGAAGTTGGTGCCGAAGTTGTGGCTGGTGCCCGCCTGGAGCGCCTTGCCGTCCTGCATCATGGCTTCCACGGAATAGGTGGCCCGGGCGCCGGCGAACTTTTCCTTGTCGCTCTTCTGGCCCGCGAACACGGGGATGGCCAGGTTCTTTTCGCAGAAGGTCTTATAGACGTTCAGCATCATCTGGGTTTCTTCTTCCGCTTCCTCGGCGGTGGCGTGGACGGTGTGGCCCTCCTGCCACCAGAATTCCGCCGTGCGCAGGAAGGGGCGGGTGGTCTTTTCCCAGCGCATCACGGAGCACCACTGGTTGTATTTGAGGGGCAGGTCGCGGTAGGACTGCACCCATTTGGAAAACATGGTGCAGAAAATGGTCTCGCTGGTGGGGCGAACGGCCATGCGCTCCTGGAGCTTTTCGGTGCCGCCCTGGGTGACCCAGGCCACTTCGGGGGCGAAGCCTTCCACGTGGTCGGCTTCCTTCAGCAGCAGGGATTCGGGAATCAGCATGGGCATGGACACGTTTTCGTGGCCCGTTTCCTTGAACATGGCGTCCAGCTGCTCATGAATCAGTTCCCAGATGCGGTTGCCGTAGGGCTTGAGCGCCATGCAGCCGCGCACGGGGGTGTAGTCCATCAGATCGGTCTGGGTGACCACGTCGGTATACCACTGGGAGAAATTCTCGTCCCGGGGGGTGATGTGCTGCACAAATTCCTGTTTCTTTTCCTTTGCCATGAATGGGTTCCCTCCTCCAAAAAATAAAAGCCTCGTTCCTTTGCAGGGACGAAGTCTTGCTTCGCGGTACCACCTTGCTTGGCGCTCCATCATGAACGCCCGGCTCTGTCGCCCTGTAACGGGAGCGCCCCGGCGGGGATTGGCCGCTGGCCCACGGGCGGGTCTGCCTGCCTTGCGCGCTTTCAGCCTGGGACGCGCTCTCTGGAAAAACGGCGGCATGGTTCCGTGCATTGCCTGTAACAAAGGCATTATATAACAACCGGAAAAGAATTGCAACCATTTCTGAAAATAATGTCACGGACGCGCATTCTTCTGGCAGCGTGGACTTTCGACTGCGCGAAAAAAGCCTGGGGCTTTCACAGCCCTGGCCGACAAACCCCAAAGGTCAATGGCGGACACGGTTTTGTCCGTATAGCGGAGGAGGCGTTTGGCTTCCTCTGTTTTTTCGTTGTGTGCGAACGGAAGAGCTGTCAGCCTGATTGTGTGAAAGAAACGTCATTCGGGGCAAAATACACGACAATTGAGCGGCGCGCTCTTGACGATGCGGGTACGGCATGGTATCATCTTCCTTGTGAAAAGAAAAGACGCTTTTCACATATGAAAGGAGCATCATCCTCATGCTTGTACCTGTATTGCTGTTTCTGCTGGGCTTTCTGCTGCTGATCAAGGGTGGCGACTGGTTTGTGGATGGGGCCACGGGCATTGCCCACCGGTTTCATCTGCCGGAGCTGCTCATCGGCGCGACGGTGGTATCCATCGGCACCACGCTGCCGGAGGTGATGGTGTCCGCCCAGGCGGCGCTCCAGCACAACAGCGGCATTTCCTATGGCAACGCCATCGGCTCCGTGATCTGCAACACCAGCCTCATCGCCGCGCTGACGGTAGCCATCCGGCCCGGCCCGGTGAACAAAAAGAGCCTGCGGCTGCCGGTTGTTTCTTTTTTTATCGCAGCGGCGATCTACGCTTTCATCGCCTACACCACCGGCTCCTTCGAGCGCTGGCAGGGCATCGTGATGCTGTGCATGTTCGCGGTGTACATGGTCATCACCGTGCTGCACATGAAAAAGCATCCCGAGGACGCGGAGCCCGAGGGCGGCGACGAGGAAAAGCCCAAGGAAACCCAGTTGTGGCAGGAATTGCTGGCCCTGGTCGCCGGGGCCGCGGCGATTGCCGTGGGCGCGCGGCTGCTGGTGGACAACGGCACGCTGATTGCCGAAGCCCTGGGCGTACCCTCCTCCGTAATCGGCCTGACCATGGTTGCCCTGGGCACCTCGCTGCCCGAGTTGGTCACCGCCGTGACCTCCCTCATCAAGGGCCACAGCGCCCTGAGCCTGGGCAACGTGATCGGCGCGAACCTGTTCAACATCGTGCTGGTCAGCGGCACAGCCATCACCATTTCTCCCTTCTCCATTCCCGTGGAAAAGACCCTTGCGGGCATGAAGGCTTCCCTGGTGGTGGATCTGCCCGTGATGTTCGCCGTGATGCTCATCCTGTGCCTGCCCGCCCTGTTCCGGGGCAGGCTGAACCGCTGGCAGGGCATCGTGCTCCTGTGCATGTACGTGGGCTTCACCGCGTTTCAGTTCCTTTTATGACGCTCATTCCGAAGGCCTGGCGGCCTTCTTTTTGTTTCTATCGTGAATGCATCCTTTTTTATCGTGAACGGCTGAAAAACCGCGCCAAATTCAATTGAAAAAAGAAAAAAAATATGTCATAATAAGAGACGAAATTGGTAAAGAGCGTGTGATGCTCCTGAAATCCTGCAGAAACCAAAGGGAGGGTTTTTTATGACCGAAATGATGAAACAGCTCAAGAAGATCGGCATCATCCCCGTGGTGGTGCTCAACGACGTGAAGGACGCCCTGCCCCTGGCCGAGCGCCTGATGAAGGGCGGCCTGCCCTGCGCGGAGGTCACCTTCCGCACCGCCGCCGCGGAGGAATCCATCCGGCAGATGGCGAAAGCGTTCCCCGAAATGATCGTGGGCGCGGGCACCGTGCTGACCACCGAACAGGCTGACCGGGCCATCGACGCGGGCTCCAAGTTCGTGGTGTCCCCCGGCTTCAACCCCAAGGTGACGGAATACGTGCTGAAAAAGGGCGTGCCCATGACCCCCGGCGTCTGCACCCCCACCGAGATCGAAGCGGCCATGAGCCTGGGCCTGGACGTGCTCAAGTTCTTCCCCGCCGAGCCCTCGGGCGGCCTGGGCATGATCAAGGCCGTGTGCGCGGCTTATGTGAACCTGCAAATCATGCCCACCGGCGGCATCAACGCCAACAACGTGCGGGACTACCTCAAGTATGACAGGATCGTGGCCTGCGGCGGCAGCTGGATGGTGAACGGCAAGCTGATTTCCGAAGGCAAGTTCGACGAAATTGAAAAGCTCGTCCGCGAAGCCGCCGAGATCGTGAAGGAAATCAGGGGCTGATGCGCCTGACGGCAGAGCATCCCGGATTGAATCAAGGAGGATACGCAATGAAACCCTTTATGGACAAGGATTTCCTGCTGAACACCGAAGCCGCCAAGGCACTGTATCATGAAGCGGCGGAAAGCTGCCCCATCATCGACTACCACTGCCACCTGAATCCCCGGGAAATCTATGAGGACATCCGCTACGACAACATCACCCAGGTCTGGCTGGGCGGCGACCACTACAAGTGGCGCTTGATGCGCTCCGCGGGCGTGCCGGAAAAATACATCACCGGGGACGCGCCGGACTATGAAAAGTTCCTGAAATACGCCGAGGTCATCGGCAAAGCCATCGGCAATCCTTTGTACCATTGGAGCCATCTGGAGTTGCGCCGCTTCTTCGGCTACGACGGCATCCTGAACGCCCAGACCGCGCCCGAAGTGTGGAAGCTGGCCAACGAAAAGCTGGCAAGCGAAGGCTACACCAGCCGGGGCCTGATCATGATGAGCAACGTGGACACCATCTGCACCACGGACGACCCCATCGACAGCCTGGAATGGCATGAAAAGCTGGCCGCGGACAAGACCTTCCCCGTCACCGTGCTGCCCGCCTGGCGTCCCGACAAGGCCATGAACCTGGAAAAGGAAACCTTCCTGGACTATATCGGCAAGCTGGCCGAGGTCTCCGGCATTGAAATCAAGACCTTTGCCGACCTGAAAAAAGCCATTGCGAAGCGCCTGGACTTCTTCGCCGCCCACGGCTGTACCCTCAGCGACCACGGGCTGAATTACGTGATGTACGCTCCCGCCTCCGACGCGGAAGTGGAGCGCATCTTCGCCGACCGCCTGGCGGGCAAGCTGCCCTCCGCGAAAGAAGAAGCGGCATTCAAGTACGCCTTCATGCTCTTCGTCGGCGGCGAATACCACGACCGGGGCTGGGTGATGCAGCTGCACTACGGCTGCCGTAGGGACAACAACGGCCCCATGTTCCGGAAACTGGGCCCCGACACCGGCTACGACTGCGTGGACAACACCGCGCCCTCCACCGAGACCGCCGCGTTCCTGGGCGCTTTGCAGGAACTGGACAAGCTGCCCAAAACCATCCTGTACAGCCTGAACAACAACGACAACGCCGCCATCGACACCATCCTGGGCTGCTTCCAGAACGACGAGGCCGTGGGCAAGATCCAGCACGGCTCCGCCTGGTGGTTCAACGACCACTTCGACGGCATGACCGAGCAAATTCGCTCCCTGGGCAGCCTGGGCTACCTGGCCGGGTTCGTGGGCATGCTCACCGACAGCCGTTCCTTCCTCTCCTATCCCCGGCATGAATACTTCCGCCGCATCCTGTGCCGCATCTTCGGCGAATGGGTGGAGCAGGGCTTCTTCCCCGAGGATATGGACACCCTCAAGCAGATCGTTTCCGACATCAGCTACAACAACGCCAAGAAGTATTTCAATTTCCAGAAGAAGGAAATTTGATTTCTCAGCAAATGTTTTTCCCCCGGCGAACTGGCCGGGGGATTTGTCATATAGGGGTTACGCTGGGGCTGTTCGCCCCAGACCTCAACCAGGGTACTGAGTACCCTGGACCCACAATAGCGGATGCTGCCTGCCTTAACAATTCAAGTTGGCTCCCGCTGTTGCTTGGAGAAACAAAGAAGCCTGTCTTGACGCTGTTTTGCTTCTGGCCCGGCGTCCGTAGGACGCCAACCCGGATGCAAAGCATCCGGGAAAAGTAAGGGAAAAATCCTATGGGGAAAGCTCGCTTTCCCTCGGGGATTTTCCCTTACTTTCTTGGGCCAGAAGCCCTCAAACTTTCGTAAACCCCAGCGCGGCAGGCGGAAGATGTTGGGATTCCCCAACAGAGTATTTTCGCCTATTGGAGTCCAGAGGACGAAGTCCTTTGGTTCAGGGGTTTAGGGGGCCGAAGAGACCCCCTGCTTCGTAAGTGTATCATCTTACGTTTGCGACATGTTCTCCACCGCCTCCACCAGCGCGTCCACGTCGTGCTCGGTGTTGAAGGGGCCGAGGCTGGCGCGGACGGCGCCGGCGGTGCCCAGCCAGGCATGGATGGAGGGCGCGCAGTGCAGCCCGCCGCGGACAGCGATGCCCGCCCGGTTCAGGCGGTCTGCCGCCTCGCCGCTGTCCATGCCCTGAACGTTGAAACTGACTACGCCTACATGAGGTAAGCCCGCTGCGCCGGTATACAGGGTCACGCCGGGAATTTGTTCCAGGCCCCGGCGCAGGCGCTCCGAAAGGATATGCTCATACTCCGCAATCGCCGCCCGGTGGGCCAGCATGAACTTCAACCCCTGGGCCAGCCCCGCGATGCCCGGCAGGTTCGCTGTGCCGCTTTCCAGGCGATCCGGCAGCATGGACGGCTGGCGCAGGCTCTCCGACGCCGAGCCCGTGCCACCCTCCCGCAAAGGCCGGGGCAATACCTGGTCGCCCAGCAGCAGCAGCCCCGTTCCCATGGGGCCCAAAAGCCCCTTGTGTCCCGGCATGGCGACCATATCCGCATGCACGGAAGCAATGTCCTCCGTCCCGGCGGTCTGGGCCGCGTCCAGCAGCAGCGGCACCCCCGCGGCATGGCAGACCCGGGCAATCTCCCGGGCGGGCTGAATCTGCCCCGTCACGTTGCTGGCGTGGCACAGGATCATCAGCGCCGTGCGCGGCGTGACGGCGGCAGCTACCGTCTCCGGCGACAAAATCCCCCGGCTGTCCGGGGGCAGGATACGCACGGTGATTTTCCCTGCGTCGTGGTAGCCCATCAGGGGCCGCATCACCGCGTTGTGCTCCGCGTGGCTCACCAGCACCTCGTCCCCCGTCCGCAGCGTACCGCGAATGGCCATGTTCAGGGCGTCGGTGCAGTTCAGGCAGAAGATCACCCGGTCCGGCGACGACAGCCCCCCGTACTCCGCCGCCAGCTCCCGGCAGCGGTTCATGATGCGCCCGCCCGCCAGAGCGCCCCGGTGCCCCGCCCGGCCCGGATTGCCGCCGATCTTTTCCATCACCCCGGTCACGGCTTTGACCACCGACGGCGGCTTGGGAAAGCTGGTGGCCGCGTTGTCCAGATAAATCAGAAAAACCCCTCCCTTCGCCGCACGGCGGCAGGCCAATTCTCATAGAATATATGAGGAAGGAGGGAAATCCATGCAATATATTGATCATAACGGCATCGCCGCGTTCCGCTCCCGCCAGCAGGTGATGCGTTTTGACAGCGCTCTGCGCAAGGCGGGCATCCATTCCGAAATCGTGTCCACCCCCCGGGACGTGTCCGTGGGCTGCGGCCTGAGCGTAGCCTTTGATCTGCGCGACACCGCCGCCGTGCTGGACGCTTACCGCCGCTCCCGCCCCGGGAATCTGATCGGGTTCTATGAGGTCGTCCGCGCGCCGGGACAGCGCGCCCAGGTTGTGCCCATCAATTTGAGATAAGTCACGGTATCACAAAGCCTTCCCCGCCGAGGGGAAGGCTTTTGGGGGCAACGAAACAAATACACAAAAAAAGACCTCCCCGAACGGGAAGTCTGATCGGTTGGGAAATCACGCGTGGATCATGCTGTAGCGTTCCGCGTTCAGCACGCGAAGCATATGATCCATGGGGGTGATGTTGCCGTCAAACTTTTCTTTGAGGGCGTGGGTACTCGCGCCGCTCTGCAGGGCCGCGCCCCTGGTGTGGGCGGTGACGGGGGCCTGCATCTGCCAGCTGTTCACGTTGTGGAACACCACGGCGGGCATCTGGTAGCCAAACGCCTCAAACAGCTCTTTGGCGTTCTCGTACACAGTCTTGTCCGCGTTGCGCATGGCGCAGTTGAACTCCATATCGGAGAAGATATAGAGCACGGCGGGCATTTCCTCCTGCTTGGCGTCGTTGTCCACCGCCGTGCGCAGGATCAGGTTGAACACCGCTTCCAGGTTGGTGCTGCCGCCAACGGGCAGGGTGCCGATGTAGCGCAGCTTGTCCCGCAAAGTCTTCCCCTTGATTTCCATCAGGTGGGGCGTGCTCTCGAAGGTAATCAGGTGATTGTGGAAAATCCCCGGGCACCGTTCGGCGCAGTACAGGCCCATGGCCTGGGAAATGAGGGCGGGCTTGAGCTTTTCGGCCCAATACATGGAGCCGGAGGTATCCACCACGCTGATGGCGTTGGCGCTGCCGATCTCGCCGGGCAGGCTGTTCCACAGCGCTTCCAGCGCGGCCATGCCCTTGGGGTCGGTGACGCACCAGGAACAGCCGTTAAAGAAGGGCCGAAGCACTTCGTAGGGGAACAGCGTATCAGCGTGGATGCGCTTGCTGCCGTTCTTTACCTTGTCCAGGAAGCTTCTGAACCGGTTGCCGTCCTTTCTCGTAAAGGCGCAGCGGTATTTCAGCATAGCCTGGGCGGGCACGGCTTCGTAGTTCACCTTTTCGGGCTGGCGCTTGGTCAGCGTCCGTTCCACCAGGCCGATGCGGGCGCGCAGGCCGGTCAGCATGGCGCGGTATGCACGGCTCTCCATGCCCAGGGCCTTCATCAGCTTGCGGGCCTTGGCGCAGGTTTTGGGGCTGGACGTGTTGTCGGAGGGCAGCCATTTCGCCAGCAGGGAAATGTGCGCGTCCTCGTCGCCCAGCTCGCGCTTTTTCAGCGCGGCCATATCTTCCGCCAGCTGCAGCTTGATGACACGCACCGCCTCTTCTTCGGCGGGAGTGCCCAGCAGGCACAGCAGGTCGTCCCAGCGGCCAAACTCCGCGATGTACTTCGCGTTCTTTTTCGCGGTTTCCGGCCAGGCGAAGGCCACGTGGCGCAGCAGGGTGCGGAACAGGCTGCGTTCGCCCATGCCGCCGCGGATGTCGCGGAGATGGAACAGCAGCTTCGCAGCCAGCTCCGGGGTTTCGATGTACGCCCGGTCGAACAGGGTGATCTGGTCGTTCTT
>CADBCX010000061.1 GCA_902793245.1 uncultured Eubacteriales bacterium
TGAGGGCAACGTGACCGCCTGGCAGTTTGCCGACGAGACCCGCCTGATCCTCTGTGCCTACCGCGTGCTGAACATGCCCAACGGCGAGCCTCTCCGGGTGCGGCTGCATGATGTTCCCAAAGGCTTGTACAAAACCCCCGACGGGAAGGCCGTTTCATCCTCCGACCTGGAAAACGCCGGCGTTCCCCTTTCCTTTGAGCATTCCGATTTTGCCTCTCTGATCCTGGTGTTTGAACGCGCGTGACCGGAGACATGATAAAGAGCCTTGCGTATCATCGTATCGCAAGGCTCTTGCTGTTTTATTCCGGCTGGCTCACGTCCCGGGCGAATTCCCGGGCGCGCTGCATGGGCTTGGTGTTGCCGGGGTCGGCGATCTCTGTCAGGTCAGGGATTTCTTTGCCGGGCTTTTTGCCCGCAATCACCTGCCCCGCCGCGCTCATCACCGCCATGGCCATGCGCTCGGCGGTGTCGGGCTCGTAGCGCTGAGCCAGTTCGAGGGCCATATTCTGCCACATGGCCAGCATCTGCCGGGAAAGGGCCTGCTGCTGGATGTTCCGCAGCAGCTCGTCCTTCTTGCTGAAATCCATCATGGACAGCAGCATGGCGCTTTGTTCGGAAAGCTGCGGATTGAACACGCCCGCGCCCAGCAGCTGCAAGGCCAGCTCGTTCTGGGCCATTTTGCTGTAAGCATTCTGCTTCTGGGCGCTGACCTGGATATCGAACACCGGCTTGCGCCATCCCATGTCCAGCCCGGCCAGCGGCGGATTTTGCTGCATCACCAGACCCGAATTGTCATAATGGACGAACTCATAGGCAGCGTTCTCGCCCAGGATGCGGAAGGTGCGGGGCACGTCGTAAAACTGCCGGATGCGCTCGATCACCTTTTCCAGCACGCGGCTGTACGCCCGGTAGGTGCCGCGGTTCCCGTCGCGGCTGGTGCGGCCCGCGGCCTCCATCTGGGCGGCAATGCCGCTGGCGGCGGTGACGCCGGAGGTGATGCCGTTGGAAACATCGTGGTTGCCGCAGGTCTGTTTCAGCTCCTCGATCTTGTTGTTCAAATGCTGCACATACGCGCCGTCCAGGGGATAATGCTGCACCGGCACCATGTCCGTTTCGTTCAGCCCGCCTTCCACCTCGATCACCGGGTTGGTGAAGTCCAGGAACTGGTCCAGGTTGATGGCGCTGTCCCGGCGGCGGAAGTAGCGGGGAATGGCCCCGGCCTGAGCGTTGATGGTGATGGCCTGGTTCAGCAGGTCGATTTCCTCCTGGGTGTCTTTTCCCAGGTCGATATAGCCCCAGCCCGCGGGACTTTCCTTCTGCGGGAACAGCACGTCCAGCACGAAGGGATATTCCCCGTCAGCGTACCAGCCCGTCCCTTGCAGCGCAGGATCGTCCTCGCTGGCGTAGAGCACTGTGTCCCCCACGAATTTGCAGTATTGCAGGGTTTTCACGCCGCCTTCGTAGGTGTGGTAATACCAGTCCACCACCATGGCCTTTCCCGCCTTGCCGCTGGCGTCTTCCGTGCGGTACTGGGGCAGGGTGAAGTCCGTTTGCAGGTTGGCGTTTTTCAGTTGGGGATAGCGCTGAACCAGCGTTTCCCCGTCCATCACCGACACCAGGAACACGTTGCGGCTCTGCTGGATGTCCTCGATGCCCGGCTCCCAGAACAGGTTGGCCAGGTCCACGCCGCAGACCGTCACGTCGCCCAGGCCATTCCATTTGCCGCTGTCCCAGTACACCGCGTACACGCCGGTGCCATGCTTGTTCTTTTCCCACGCCTGCCTGCTGTACACTTCCTCGAAGCGGTTCTGCTCCAGCACCACCGGCAGGATGCTGGTGAGGCGGCGGGCCTCCTCCTCGTCACCCTGCTCCCGGGGCAGGATGACGGGTTCGGGGTAAGCGTCCATCATGTCGGAATGCTTGCCCATGATCACGTTCACCAGCCATTTGGTGGAGCGCTTCGCCGCGCCGGGGTTGCCCTGCTCCCGCATGGTGTCCCAGGCGTGGCCTTTCCACCACTGCTCGTCGGCAATCAGCCGGGCTTCCAGCCGGGCCTTGCCCGCCTTGTACTTTTTCAGGGTCTTGCCGGCTTCCAGAATCCTCTCCGGGGTCATTTTCGACTGATGAGGTGTCGTCCATTCGTTCATTTTTTCATTCTCCTCCTTGTAAATTGATTCAGCGGGTCAAAGCCAATGTCCGTCTTTCGCTGCTCCGGCTGGGGCTGGATGGGATTGGTCATGCAGAAGTAGCGCCATTCGTCCGCCGCGTGGTCCTCCTGGCTGCTGTCCAGGTCTTCCGCCGTGTGCGAGTCATAGCACAGCAGCGGGATGGTACGGATGAAGGCTTCACAGTTCTTGAACACGTACATCATGGGGTAGCCGTTCTTGTCGAAGCTCAGGCGGTAATGGCACTGCATCCAGCCGGGAATGCGGTCGTTGTTGCCCTTCTCGAAGTATACCCGATGCTTCACCGCCGCGTCGTACCGGCTCACCCCGCTTTCCTCCCCCGCCCAGATGCTGGGGTCGGCCACGCCCTGAATGGATTTGCCCGCCAGCCAGGGGTGCTCCCGCTCCATCCGGGCGATCTCGGAAAAGATTTTATCGTCCACCCACTTGACGCCCTCGTTGGGAATGTCCCGCCCGTCCTGGTCCTTCCGGCAGCCGTACAGCTCCAGGATGCGGTAGATCACCCCGTCGTAGTCCACCGCCCACCAGGCGCAGGAAAAGGGCCTGGCGTAGCCCCAGTCGAAGGAACGGTAAATCTTCCAGCCGGACGGCGGGGCGAAGGGTTCGATCACGTGGGTGAAGCGCTTGTCCTGGTAATGCTCCGGCGCGTCGGTGAACTCCTCGAAGAACTGGCCCTCGTAGATGTCCCAGTTGCCGTACAGCCAGGCGTCCCGCATTTTCGGCGGCAGGGCCTTCAATTGCTCGATGTAATCCGGCTGCTCCCGCATCAGCGCCGCGTTGTCCGTCACCAGGGACTGGATGAACACGTAATCCTCGGGCTTTTCCCCGTCCCGGAAGCGCCGCTCCTTCAGGCGCTTGATGTACTGGTGCCCCTTCCCGCCGGGGTTGCAGGTCATGTACAGGCGCTTAGGGAAGGCGTTCACCCCGCGCACGCAAGCGGCGATGGTCTTGATCTGGTACTCGGTCATTTGCGTGGCCTCGTCGATGCAGATCACGTCGTACTCGTGGCCCTGGATGTTCAGCAGGTCGTCGTCGTTAGCGCAGTACATGAATTTGATCGTGCTGCCGTTGGGGAAGCGGAATTCGTGCTCCGTGCCGTTGTAGCTGGCAAAGCCGTGCAGCAGCATTTTCAGGGGATGGATGTGGTTGGCCAGCAGCTCGGGATAGCTGCGCCGCATGATGAGCACCCGGATACCCGGATACTTGCAGCACATCAGCACCGCCTTCCATCGCACCGCCCAGCTTTTCCCGCCACCCCGCGCCCCGCCGAAGATCACATACTTCTGCTTCGCCTGGAAGAAAAGGCGCTGGCGGGGGTTCGGCTTTGGCATCCGCAGAACGTGGGAAGGTTTCAGAGAACAGAGTGCAGAGTTCAGAGTACAGATTGAAGTGTTGTCAATTTGGGAATACTCCAACTGGCCATCTATATCATCTGTACTCTGTACTCTGTTATCTGTACTCTTCATTCTGAAAGCTCCTCCGTTCCCGCATCCATCACGATGGCCATGCCCCCCGCGGCGTCCTGGCGTTCCTTCCGTTCCTCCAGGTTCTGCTTCCGGCGCATGAGGGCGATCTTTTCTTCCTCGTCCTTCGCCATGATGCCGGAGAGCATCATCCGGGTTTCCGCCTGCTTGCCGATGGCCGCCACGATGTGGTTCAGGTTGTCCGCCCAGGTCTTCTTGTCGGTCATCTTTTCCACGCCGTCACCGCTTTCCAGGTAGGTGGAAAGGGCTTTGGCCGCCAGCAGCAGGGCCTTTTCCAGCTCGTCCGACGCCTCCAGCAGCTTGCACAGCTCCCGCGCCTTTTTGTTCACCGCCTTCACCGCCGCCTTTTTGAAGGCTTTGTTCTCAATGGATTCCCGCTCCCGGCTCCAGCCCTCCTTCCTGCACCAGGCCGTCAGGGTGGAATACCGGATGCCGGTTTCCTCCGACAGCTTTTTCAGCGAGATCCCTTCCGTCATGTACCGCTGCTTCGCTTTCAGTTTATCTGCTTCTGAACACAATGCTGTTCACCTCCCCTGCTATTTTCCCAGAATTGCTCTACAATTGAGAGTCCCCCTTTTCCTCGTCCTCCTCATAGGTTTTCATGATCGCCCGGTACATCTCACAGTTTTCATATTTGAAGCAGCAGAACAGGTTGTAGTGCAGCTTCTTTTCCTTGGGCTTGCCAAAGACGATTTTCGCGCGCGTATCGGGAATCAGGCTTTCGCAGGTGATGCTTTCCCGCATGTGATAGGAGAAAAACGGACATTGCGCGTCCCGGTCGTTCAGCTTTCCGTTCATGGTGTCTTCCCTCCGTTCGTGGTAAAAGTTTGATTTGCAAACATTATAATTTTAATAATAAACTTTGTCAAGGGTATTTTGTTTATTTTTAAAACTTTTCTAAAAAAGTTTACAGACCGTCCCTGTTGTTCATCTTTGTAAGGTATGCTATAATGTTGATGTTTTCTCATGCATTTCAAGGAGGCGGAACCATGCTCCTTATCGACACCCATGCCGACACCCTGTACCGCCGCGTCAGCAGGCCCGGCGCACAGCATGACATTACCCCGGACAAATTGAGGGCGGGCGGCGTGACCGTGCAGACCATGGCGCTGTTCGTGGGCGACAGCCCGGCCCTCCCCCAGATCGCGGACATGTTTGGGAAGATGGTGAGAGAGGGCGAAAAGCTCAAAGCGGATGGCGTAAAGCAACTGAACGATTACCGGGACTGCAAAGAGGGCGAGACCGCCTTCATTTATTCCGTGGAGGGCTGCGACCTGCTGGATGGTTCTGTTTCCCTACTGGCGGACTGGCGCGGCATGGGCGTACGCATGGCGGCGCTGACCTGGAATTATGAAAACTGCGTGGGCGTTCCCGCCTGCGTAAACCAGGCCGCGCCGCTGAAACCCTTCGGCAAACAGGCAGCCAAAGAAATGATGCGCTTAGGCATCGCGCCGGACACCTCGCACCTGAGCGAGCGGGGCTTCTATGATTTGTTGGAACTGGGCGTCGTGCCCCTGGCCTCCCATTCCTGCTGCCGGGCTTTATGTGATCATTGCCGCAACCTGACCGACGACCAGCTGAAAGCCCTGTTCCGGGCGGGCGGCTATGTGGGCGTCAACTTCTGCCCGGAATTTTTGAGCCCGGACAATCAGGCGAATCTGGACACACTCTGCGACCACGTGATCCACATCATGGAGCTGGGCGGCGCGGGCAGCGTGGGCTTCGGCTCCGACTTTGACGGCATTGATAAAAAGCCCGACGGCCTGAATGGGCCCCAGGACTTCCCCGCTTTATTGAACGCCCTGCGCCGACGGGGGCTATCAGAGCAAGAAATCGTGGGCGTTGCAGGACGAAACCTGCTGGATTATTACGACAGAATCGACCCAAGACAGGAATAAGAGTACAGATTACAGAGTGCAGAGTACAGATTGAATAGTTTATACTCTGCATCGTCCATAATTGGTCAACAATATAATCTGTACTCTGAACTCTGTACTCTCGTAGCCCTGACACAAAGGAGGAAAACAGGCAAAATGCTTGGCATCATTGGCGCGATGGACAAGGAGATCCAGGATTTATTGCAGGATATGATAGATATCCAGGAACAGCAAACCGGCTACGCCCGTTATTATGAGGGAACGCTCCACGGCTTGCGGCTGTGCCTGGCCCGGTGCGGCATCGGCAAGGTGCACGCGGCGATGTGCGCCCAGGGGATGCTTCTGGCGCATCCGGAAATCAAGGCCATCCTGAATATCGGCGTAGCAGGAGCGCTGCGTCCGTCGCTGAATATCGGCGACATTGTGGTGGCCCGCAGCGCGGTGCAGCACGACATGGACACCACGCCCATCGGCGACCCCCTGGGCCTGATCTCCGGGCCGAACATCGTGCACATTCCCTGCGACGAAGGGCTTGCCGCCCTGCTGCAAAACGCCGCCGACCATGCCGGTCTGCGGACAGAGCACGCCGCCGTTGCCACCGGCGACCAGTTCATCGTGGGCACGGAGAAGAAAGCCTTCCTCTCCGACACCTTTGACGCCGCCGCCTGCGACATGGAGGGCGGGGCCATCGCCCAATGCTGCTATGAAATGAACGTACCCTACGCCGCCCTCCGTGCCATTTCCGACACCCGGGACGGGGACGGGCGCGAATACATGGAAAAGGCGCTCATCGCCTGCGGGCAGGAACAAAAGCTGGTGCGGCATTTCCTGCCGCTGTACGAAGTATGGGAGGAAAAACAGCATGGATAAATGGGACGTTCGTTTTATGGAAATGGCGCGGCTGGTGTCCACCTGGACCAGCTGCTTCGCCCCCGGCCGGGCCATCGGCGCGGTGATCGTGAAGGACAAGCGCATCATGACCACCGGCTACAACGGCGCGCCCGCCGGGATGAAGACCTGCAAGGAAAAGGGCGAATGCCTGCGCCGGAAGCTGGGCATCGAAAGCGGTACCCGGGCGGAGGTCTGCTACGCCGCCCACGCGGAACAGAACGCCATTTTGCAGGCCGCCAAGCTGGGCATCAGCATTGACGGCGCCACCCTCTACTGCACCCACCAGCCCTGCTCCATCTGCGCCAAGATGATCGTGAACGCGGGTATCCGCCGGGTGGTTTACGAGCAGGGCTACCCCGACCCCTTCACCCTGGAGATTTTCGGGGAGACGGGGGTTAAGCTGGAGAAGTATGAAGAATAAGTTTTCTTAGAGTATTGGAGGCCACTCTCATGACCAAGCGCATTCTATCCTTCCTGCTCCTGACGGCCCTGCTGCTGGGCAGCGTTTTGCCCGCGCAGGCGGCGGAACAGCCCAACCCTATTCCCGTGGTCGCCAAGGAAAACCGCACGCCCACGACGAAGGGCGTGCACCATTACATGCTCATCTGCGTGGACTCCTGGGACGCGCAGGCGTCTTTCGCCAAAAAGCAATGGGGCAACCACACGGACGGCCTCATGCTGGTCACGGTGGACGAGAACGCCAATCGCGTGATGCTGACCAGCTTCATCCGGGACATGCTCATCCAGCGGCCCGACGGGAAGTTCGGCCGCATCAACAATTTCCTGGACGTGGGCGGCTGGTGCTATGAAAACGGGAAAACCTATAATGAAGGCTTCCACGCCCTGGTGGAAACCATCAACGGCCACTTTGACCTGAACATCGAAAAATTCATCGTAGTGGATTTCCGTCAGGTGGAAAACATCATCAACGCCGTGGGCGGGGTGGACATCACCATCACCAACCGGGAAGCCACCTACCTGAAGCGCTACTCCATCTCCCCCTCCTCCACCACACCCGCCATCGCCGAAGGACAGGGCGGCACCTACCACTTCTCCGGCCACGCGGCGGTCATCTACATGCGCATCCGCAAGATCGAAACCGCCGAATACATGCACGCCGACGGCAAGGTGTACTCCGACCACCAGGACTACGGCCGCACCTACCGGGACCGCATGGTGCTGACCTCCATCGCCGAGAGCCTGAAAAACATCTCCTACGACGACGCGCTGAAGCTGCTGGACGTGATCATCGCCAACACGGTGTACACCAACATGACCATCGACGATCTGTTCGCCGCAGTGGAGCTGGCCATGCGGATGAAGGAAAACCCCGTGGAAAACATCCGCATGCCCATCAGCAATCCTTCCAAGCAGAAGGATGGCGGCACCTGGTACGAAATCACGCCCACCGTGGAAAGCTACAACAAAAACAATTACAGCTACTGCGAATTTGCCTACGACGGCATGGCCACCAAGCAGGTCAATTTTGAAGTGAACCGCCAGGCGCTGCACGATTTCCTGACCGACAATTTTGTGGTGGTGGACGACGAATGAGCTTCCAGGCAGTGATTTTCGACATGGACGGCTTGCTGATGGACAGCGAATTCGTGGGCCTGACTGTGATGCACGAATGCGGTTTCTTGCAGGGCTATGATATTCCCGTGGACATGGTGCGGGAAACCATCGGCTCCAACAAGCAATCCTCCAGCGATTATTATCATTCCTTTTTTCCGGCGCTGGACACGGACCGGCTGTTTCTGGATTTCAAGGATGCCATGTGCGCCCTGGCAGAGCAGGGGAAAATCCCCCTGAAAAAAGGAGCCCGGGAATTGCTGGAAGCGGTCAGAGGCCGGAACATCCCCATGGCGGTGGCCTCCTCCAGCGGCCAGACGACCATTGCGATCTACTTGGATTCTGTGGGGGTAACTGCTTACTTTGACGCGTTGATTACCGGCAACGGCCTAAACAGCAAACCCGCGCCGGATATATTCCTGAAAGCGGCGGCGGCATTAAACGCCGCACCGGAGAAGTGTTTGGTATTGGAGGATTCCATCAACGGTATCAAAGCGGGCCGGGCGGCGGGCATGACCGTGGCGATGATTCCGGATGTGTTTCCGTATACCGATGATCTGGCCCCTTACGTGGATCATGTGCTGCCCGACTTATCCGCGGTCATCCCGCTGCTTGCCTTATGAACGCGGCCATTGTGTGCGTGGGGCGGCTGAAAGAAAAGTATTTCTCCGGCGCGGCGGAGGAATACACGAAGCGCCTTTCCCGCTTCGGGCGCTTTGAAATCGTCGAAGTCCCCGACCTGCCGGAGCCTGCCAACGCCTCCGACGCCGACCGAAGGCAGGTGATGGAGAAGGAGGGCGAAAGCATTCTGGCGAAGCTCAAGCCCAACGATTATGTAGTGGCGATGTGCATCGACGGCCCCCAGTATACCAGCGAAGCCTTCGCGGAGAAGCTCGCCGCCAACGACCAGCGGGGCACGCGCCTGGTGTTCGTCATCGGCGGCAGCCTGGGCCTCTCCCCCGCCGTGGTGAAACGCGCCAACGAAAAAATCTCCCTCTCCAAAATGACCTTCCCCCACCAGCTGGCCCGCGTCCTTCTTCTGGAACAGATTTACCGGGGCTGCAAAATCAACGCCGGGGAAAAATATCATAAATAATAGGTTGATTTTATCCTATTTTTCGCATATAATGAAGAACGAGGTGAGCATGATGATGATTGATACGAGTGCGTTGGTCAGCATGACGCAGGCAAACCAAAACTTTTCCCAGGTAGCAAAGCTTGTCGATCAGCGCGGCGCAGTGGTCGTGCTGAAAAACAATGCGCCCCGTTATTTGATTATAGACTTTAGCCAGGCGGAAGCCATGCAGACGGCGTCGGATGAAGATCTGCTTGCTGTTTCTTCAAGACTGATTGAAAAAAACAGAGCCGCATATGAGGCGCTTGCCAAATGAAACGCATCACCAAGAATCAAATTCTACTGCTCCATCGGCAACTGATTGAACAAACGGGCGGCTCGCATGTGAAGACCTGCTTGCTTGGATCATTGACCACGAACTGTAAAACAGGGTAAATCAAAACCCCCGCAGTCCATCCGCATTTGGATGGACTGCGGGGGTTTTCGTTTCCTCAGAACTGCTGCATATCCTCGATATACTGCTTGAGTTCAGCAACGGGGATGCGCTTCTGTTCCATGGTGTCGCGGTCGCGGACGGTGACGGTGCCGGTTTCCTCGGTCTCGAAGTCCACGGTAATGCACACGGGGGTGCCGACCTCGTCCTGGCGGCGGTAGCGCTTGCCGATGGAGCCGGTCTCGTCGTAGTCCACCATAAAGTACTTGCTCAGTTCTTCATGAATTTGACTGGCCAGGCCGCCCAGCTTGTTCTTCTGCAGGGGCAGCACGGCGGCCTTGAAGGGCGCCAGGGCGGGATGCAGGTGCAGCACGGTGCGCACGTCGCCGCCTTCCAGTTCTTCTTCCTCGTAGGCGTTGCAGAGGAAGGCCAGCGTCACGCGGTCCGCGCCCAGGGAGGGCTCGATGACATAGGGAATATACCGCTCGTTGGTCACGGGGTCGATGTATTCCATGGATTCGCCGGAGGTGTTCTGGTGCTGGGTCAGGTCGTAGTCCGTGCGGTCGGCGATGCCCCAGAGCTCGCCCCAGCCGAAGGGGAACAGGTATTCAAAGTCGGTGGTGGCCTTGGAATAGAAGGCCAGCTCTTCCTTGCTGTGGTCGCGCAGGCGCAGGCATTCTTCCTTGATGCCCAGCTTCAGCAGCCAGTCGCGGCAGTAGCCCCGCCAATAATCGAACCATTCCAGGTCGGTGCCGGGCTTGCAGAAGAATTCCAGCTCCATCTGCTCAAACTCGCGGATGCGGAAAATGAAGTTGCCGGGAGTGATTTCGTTGCGGAAGCTCTTGCCCACCTGGGCCACGCCCATGGGCAGCTTGCGGCGGGTGGAGCGGACGATGTTCTTAAAGTTCACGAAAATGCCCTGGGCGGTTTCGGGGCGCAGATAGATTTCATTGGCGCTGTCCTCGGTGACGCCCTGGTGGGTCTTGAACATGAGGTTGAACTTGCGGATGCCGGTAAAGTCCTTCTTGCCGCAGGTGGGACATACGATGTCGTGCTCGGCGATAAAGGATTCGTACTGCTCGTTGGTCCAGCCGTCGGCCTGGATTTCTTCGCCGTGGGCCTTGCCCCAGTCCTCGATCAGCTTGTCCGCGCGGAAGCGGGCCTTGCAGGCGCGGCAGTCCATCAGCGGGTCGTTGAAGGTGCCCACGTGGCCGCTGGCGACCCACACCATCCGGTTCATCAGAATGGCGCTGTCCAGGCCAACATTATATTTGCTTTCCTGCACGAACTTTTTGAGCCAGGCTTTCTTTACGTTGTTCTTGAATTCCACGCCCAGGGGGCCGTAGTCCCAGCTGTTGGCCAGGCCGCCGTAAATTTCGCTGCCGGGGAAAATAAAGCCGCGCACCTTGCACAGGGCCACCAGCTTGTCCATCGTCAATTGAGCCATCGTTTCATCATTCCTTCCTGAAAATGTACGCTTCATTATCGCCGTTTCCGGCTTGTTTGTCAAGCAAAAAGCCGCAGATTTTCGGGAAATCTGCGGCCATTTTTTGAGCTTGCTTGTTTTTCAGGGTCACTTGGTGGCGTTGATATCATACACGCCGTTCTGGATGACCGGAATATCTTCCGTCGCGCCCTTGAGGCTCAGGCCGGTCAGCGTGTTGGTGGCTCTGATCTTTTCATGCGTTTCATTCGCCAGTTCCGCTTCAACCTTCACCAGCACGCCGCCACTGGCGTTGGGATCCGTGGTGAACACGCGGAAGCTGATGTCGTCATTCGTGGTGAACCAGGCGTCGTTCACGTTGGCCAGAGCGATATTCAGAACCGCCTTGCCGTTGATGAAGCGCACAGAGGTAAAGCCGTCATTGCGGATTTTCTCTTCCAGTTCGTCATTCATGTACAGGCCGATTTCCGTTGCCAGGCCAGTGCGGGTTTCCTGCGCCACTTCGATGATCACGGTGTTGGGATCCTGCACGTCGCGATAAGCGTCGTATTCCACTTTCAGGTCATACACATCCCACAGGATCTGGCCATACTTGTTGCGATCCACGGGATTCATGCCGGTAGACGGGGTCGGGCTGGGCAGGTTATACACCACGGGAGGCTCGGTCGCGAAAACGATCTTCTCTTCCGTCTTATGCTTGCCGCAGTTCGAGCAGCGCAGAATCTTCTGGCGTTCATTTTCGCTTTCCAGCGTGTAGTTATGGCCCAGCGGCGCCAGGCGCTTGGTTTCGGTCTTGCCGCAGGTCAGGCAGGTGCGGGTCTGTTCGCCGGCGTCGGTGCAGGAAGCGCTCTTGATGGTCGTCCAGCCGCCCCAGCTATGCTCATGCACAGCGGGCTGGGCGGACACGGTGAAGCTCGACGTCACAATGCCGGTAAAGGTATGCAGTTCCACAGTGTGGACACCGGGGGTCAGGTTGCCGACCTTCACGGACTTGGCGCCGGAGCCTTCGATCGAAACGCCGGTGGGAACGCCGTCAATGAAAATGGCGGAAACAGTGCTGACGCCCGCCACGCTCACAGTCACGGAGCCGTTGGAATAGTTGCTGGCATACACGGAAGGGCCGCCCACAGAGGAGCCGGGATTCGTCGTGGGGGTGCCAGGATTGGAAGTGGGCGTGCCGGGATTCGTCGTGGGGGTGCCGGGATTAGAGGTAGGCGTGCCGGGATTCGTCGTGGGGCTGGGCGGAGTATAGCCGCCGCCGATGCTCACCGTCACAGTGCCGCCGTCGCCGCCGAAAGCCGGGTCAGCCACGCCGCTGATGGTCACGGACGTAGCGCCGGCCGGAGGCGTCAATACAATAGTGGTGTTGCTGCCGCCAAGATAATAGCCGGTGCTGCTTCCGTTCATATTAATGCGCGTAATGCCGCTGCCCGAATTGGAAACATAGATTTTTCCATCCTTATAGTAAGCGTTGAGCGACGCGGAAGCCACGCTCACACAGCTGAGCAGCAGAGCGGTCAACAGCAAGAAGCAAACGAATTTTTTCATTTTTTCCTCCAAATTGTTCATCAGGCGGAATTCATTCTCAAGAAAGGGAAAGGGCCGCCTCTGTGGATAGCATACGGCACGATTTCAGCCATGCCCTTCCACAAATGCTACCCTTCCCCTTTACGTTAAGAAATGTTGGTCAACGCTGATTCATTACACGTACTTACCATCGGTCTGGTAGGTCTTGGTATTGTCCTTCAGCTGGACGGACACCGCGTACACAGCGCCGCCGGCGGAGACGGAGAACTTGCCGTTCTCGTCCACAGGAGAGCTCACTGCCAGGAAGGTGCCGGTGGGCGTGTAGATGATCACGTTCACACTCAGGCCGGGAGTGCGGTAGCTCACGTTGCCGGCCACCTGACCGGTCACGCTGCTGCCCGTGAAGCTCCAGCTGGTGATCTTGTAGTTCTCGGTGCCGGTAGTGGCAGTGCTGGTAGGAGCAGGCTCAGTGCTGGTCGTCGGGGCGACCGCATCCTTGGGAGGAGTCGTGCCAATGTAGGTCTGCATCTCGGAGCAGGTTTCATTGGTGCACTTGCGGGTCCACTTGGTCTTGATGACTTCGTCCTGCTTCCAGGCGCTCCAGTTGTGGCTGGTCTTGGCGGGAACGGTGCGGACAGCGGTGCCGCCGCAGACAGTGCACTTCACGGCTTCCTTGCCGTCAGCGCCGCCCACGCAGCCGGCCGGCTCATTCAGGTAAGCGCGGCTGGTATCCCGCACGAACTGGTGGTTGGAGTGAGTGAAATCGGCATCATAGAAGGGAGCGGGAGAACCGGCTTTTTCAGCTCCGCAGACAGAGCAGGTGGTGTACAGCATACCACTGGCGGGAGCAGCGCTGCCATCGGGGTTTTTGTAGCAGTTCATGTCATAGACCCGCTTTTCCACCCAGGTGTGTTCATCGGTGGCGGGAATCGCGCGGGTATCGCTGATGCCGCAGCGCAGGCAGCCGCGTTCTTCCTTGCCGTCCACGCAGGTAGGCGCTTTGGTTACAGTCCATTCGGTCCAATCGTGGCCCAGGGCCTTGATGGTGGGGTCAATAGCGGGGTCGGTGATATAATCGATGGCGCTGCCGGAGCGCTTGGGAGCGCCGCACAGGGTGCAGTACAGGTGGCTGCGGCCATCCTTGGTGCAGGTGGGTTCGTCACCGGGCTCGATCTTGGTATCAGTGCTCCAAATAGGAGTATGAGGAGTCGTGGTGTGGTAGATGATCTGGTTATAGGAGTCCACTTCAGGCGTGCCGCACCACTTGCAGACATAATGGTATTTGCCGCCCAGGTCGCAAGTCGTCACAACATCGTCTTTGCGGACAGTGAACTCATGATCCACTTTCGCGATTTCGTAAGTGCCGGGCATATCGGGATTCTTCTGCTTGCAGACGGAGCAGACGGATTCGGCCAGGCCGGGCTTCTGGCAGGTAGCAGTGCTGCCGGCAATGGGGGTCAGCACGAAGTTGTGCTTGCCGCCGGTGTAGGGATTGTCAAAAGTCTTGGTTTCGGCATAGCCGCAGATGGTGCAGACATTGCGCTTCACAATCGTCAGGCAGTTTTTGTCGACGATCTCGGTATCGGGAACGCTGGCCCAATCCGGATACTTCCAGCTGTGCAGGGGGTCGATGGACATTTCCAGGGTGGGGCCGTCGGCGCCGGGAACATACGTGGTGCCGTCCCACTCACGGATCTGGGTCTGCACCAGCGCGGTACCGGCAGCGGTGCAGGTGGGGTAAACGGAAACGGTGTCGATGGCCTTGATGAAATAGCCGTTCCATTCCTTGCCGATCATGCTGGCAATGGTGTTTTTATTGTTCTTGTACTTCGCGTCAATCGTCGCCATAGCGCTGGTGCAGATCAACGTCAACAGCAGAGCCAGACACAGGAC
>CADBCX010000062.1 GCA_902793245.1 uncultured Eubacteriales bacterium
ATATCCGACATCACCCAGAAGGGCCAGGAGATCTGGTTCCGGCTGCGAAAAAATATCGGTGCCATGGTCGGCCTGACTGTTGTGATCCTGCTGATTCTGACCACCGACGGAGAACTGGCTCACCGCCTCATTTCTCCCGAGCGCCATGTGGACAAGGTGTATGAAGCCCGGGTGGACGGGGCGCTGACGGAGGCGGACGTTCAGGCGTTCGCTGCCGGGATTCCATTAAAAGATTTTACCGCCTTACCCGCGAAACTGGACATTCTCGCGCCCGGCTTAGGCCGCGTGACCGTGCGGGAAGGCAAGTTCCACCAGGTCAGGCGCATGTTCGGCGCGGTGGGAAAACCGGTGCTGGAGCTGCGGCGGCTGTCCTTCGGGCCCCTGCCGCTGGACGAAGCGCTGGCGCCCGGAGAATACCGGGAATTAACGGAAACAGAAATCGCCGCCCTGTACGCGGCGGCGGGGATGGAAGCATGAACGATCATTATTATTCCGCCGATCCGGCCAGCGAGCACAAGTATCAAACGGCGGAGTGGACGTACCGCGGCCATGCCCTGCGGTTCCTGACCGACGCCGGGGTGTTTTCCAGGGGCGAGGTGGACTATGGCACCGCCACGCTGCTCAAAGCCCTGCCGGAGGAAATGGCAGGCCGGGTGCTGGACCTGGGCTGCGGCTGGGGCGCGGTGGGCGTGAGCGTCGGGAAAGCGAACCCAGGCTGCGAGATCGTGATGAGCGACGTGAACCGCCGGGCGCTGGAGCTGTCGGAGAAGAACGCAAAGGCCAACGGCGTGGCTGTTCAGGTAGTGGAAAGCGACGGGCTGGAAAGCGTTGCCGGTTCCTTCGATTATATTCTCACCAATCCCCCCATCCGGGCGGGCAAGCAGGTGATCTACAAAATGTTTGCGGACAGCGCCGGAAAGCTGACGGAAAACGGGCAGCTGTATCTGGTCATCCGCAAGCAGCAGGGCGCGGAATCGGCGCTGAAATACCTGAAAACCCTTTTCGATCAAGTGGAAACAGTGGAGAAAAGCGGCGGCTTTTGGGTGATTCGCTGCCGGGGAGGAAAACAGGATGCGGTTTGACGCGGCATATTTTGACCAGGCTATCATAAATCGGCGGAACACGGAATGCGAAAAATGGGACGACCGGAGCGTTATGGCGGAAGACGGCGTTCCCCTGTGGGTGGCGGACATGGACTTTCCCTGCGCTCCCGCCATCGTGAACGCCATCCGGTCGCGGGCTGAGCACCCCTGCTATGGTTATACCATCGACAATCCGGAAAATGAAAATGCCCTGATCGGCCTCTGGCAGCGGCGGCACGGGCTGGCGATTGCGCCGGGGCAGACCCAGATGCTGCCCTGCGTGATCACGGGGCTGAAAACCTGTGTACGCGCCTTCACGAAGGAAGGCGACGGCGTCGCCATTGTGACGCCGGTATACGGGCCTTTCTATTCGTCCATTGAGCTGAACCGCAGAAAGGTCATGGCCGTGTCCCTGCTGCGGGAAGAGGAAACGGGGCGCTATGTCCTGGATCTGGACGCCATGGAAGCGGCGCTGCAAAACGGCGCGAAGCTGATGATGCTGTGCAGCCCGCACAATCCCGTGTCCCGGCTGTGGAGCGAAGAAGAGCTGCCGGCCCTGTGCCGCCTGGCGGAACAGTATGACGTGCCGATCGTCTGCGATGAAATCCACGCGGACTTCGTGTACAAGCCGGGCCGGTTCGTCTCCATCCTCAATATCCCCGAAGGACGCAAACGCGCCGTGATGCTGTGCTCGGCCAGCAAAACGTTCAACGTGGCGGGCTTGCAGCAGGCGGCGCTGGTGTGCATGAATCCTGCTATGCTCAAGGCGCTGCGGGAGGAAATGGCGGCGGCGGGCGTCGCCTGCGGCAACACTTTTGCGCTGCTGGCGGCCCGGGCGGCCTACACGGAAAGCGACGATTGGCTGGACGGCCTGATTGACTACCTGGACGGCAGCCGAAAGCTGGTTTTTGATTTGATGGCGCAATACGCCCCCAAAGCAAAAGTGTCACCCATCGAAGCCACCTACCTGGCCTGGGCGGACATGCGGGCTTACGGGCTGACCTGTGAACATCTGAAAGAAAAATGCAAGGCGGCGGGCGTGGCCTTTACCATGGGCACCTTCTTCGGGCAAGAGGGAGAGAGTTTCCTGCGTATCAATTTTGCCTGCCCCCGCGCGCAGCTGACCGAAGGAATCAAACGCTTGGGAAAAGCGTTGGAGGAGGAATAAAGAAATCCGATGGACAAGATTGAGCAATTGCTGTTGCAATACAAAGAAGAGATGATGGAAACCCTGCAAAAATGGGTGCGCATCCCCAGCGTGAAGGACGAGCCCGCTTCCGGCGCGCCCTTCGGCGTCGAAGCCCGCCGGGCGCTGGATACCGCCATGGCGGATTGCGAGAAGTTCGGGCTGAAAACCGAAATCTTTGACGGCTACGCCGGCCACGCCGACCTGGGCGAAGGCAATACCCGGGACGCCCTGGCGATCCTGGCCCACCTGGACGTGGTACCTGTTGGCGACGGCTGGACCAAGGAGCCCTTCGGCGCGGAACGCATCGACGGCAAAATCTACGGCCGCGGCACCAGCGACGATAAAGGCCCCGCGGTGGCGGCCCTGTACGCCATGCGCGCCGTCAAGGAAGCGGGTATTCCGCTTCGGCGCAAGGTGCGGCTCATTCTGGGCTGCGACGAGGAATGCGGTTCCTCCGATATTGCGTATTACAAGAAAATGACCGAGATGCCCCGCTCCGGATTCAGCCCCGACGCGGACTATCCCGTGATCAACATCGAAAAGGGCGGCAGCCACATCCGCTTTGACGGCGACCTGAGTGAAGAAGGCCTGCAGGTGCTGTCCATGCAGGTGGGCGAGCGGGCCAACGTGGTGCCGGGCTTCGCCTCCGCCTTGGTGGAGGGCGACGAGGACACCGCGAAAAAAGCCGAGGAAGTGGGGAAACAGCTGGGCTTCCCGGTGAAAACCACCCTGGGCAACGGAGCGGTGATCATCGAAACCACCGGCGTCACCGGTCATGCCGCCATGCCCGAGCACTGGCGCAACGCCATCGGCCAGATGCTGCTGATCTTCAAAGCCCTGGGCGTGCAGGGCGCGCTGCTGGAGATGGCCGATGCCATCGGCATGACCTACCACGGCGAAAACCTGGGCATCGCCATGCGGGACGATATTTCAGGCGCGCTCACCGGCAGCCTGGACATCATCCGCATCGAGCACGGGCATGTGACCGCCATCATGGATGTGCGCTATCCCGTGCTGTTCAGCCCGGAGAGAATGTATGAACTGCTGAACCAGCGGCTCAGGTATCTGAAAGCCACCGACGATCACACCCGTCCTCCGCATTTTGTCAGCGACCAGACCGAGCTGGTGCAGGAACTGCTGGAGGCCTACCACGAAGTGACCGGCGGCGAAAAGAAAACCATCGCCATCGGCGGCGGCACCTATGCCCAGTCCATGGAAGAAGGCGTGGCTTTCGGCGCGCTGTTCCCCGGCGAAGTGGAAATGGCGCACCAGGCTGACGAATTTATTACCGAGGAATCCGTCTTCCAGAATGCCCGGATCTTTGCTCGCGCGATCGTGCGGCTGGCCGGAAAGAAAAGCGAGGAATAAAGCATGGCTACCACTGAAATCATCACCTGCATCAACTGCCCGGTTGGCTGCCGGATGGAAGTGACCCATGAGGGAGAAAACGTGCTCTCCGTCACCGGCAACACCTGCAAGCGCGGCGATGCCTACGCCCGCCAGGAATGCGTAGCGCCCCTGCGGATGGTCACCGCCGTGGCCCCGGTCCAGGATCGGGAAATGCCCGTGAGCCTGAAAACCCGCACGCCCATCCCCAAGAAGCTGATTGACGAGTGCATGAAGGCGGTCATGGAAAAGCCCTTTACCGCGCCCATCCACGCCGGGGACGTGCTGATTCCCGACGTTTGCGGCACCGGTGTGGACGTGATTGCCACCAAGAGCGTGGAGTAATAAAAGGAGGAACACGCCCATGCCCATTGCTCCCATTCTGATGTCGCCCGCCTATCGCTGCGGCGGCGCCACGCCTTGGGGTGGCGAAGGCCTGCGGATGATGTTTGGCCGGGATATTCCCGATACGCGCACCGGCGAAAGCCTGGAAGTGAGCGCCATCACCGGCCTGGAAAGCCGCGACCCGGAAGGGCGGAAGCTGACCGACCTGATCGAAGAATACGGCGAAAAGCTCACCGGCCCCGGCTTTGCCCATCCCTTCCCGCTGCTGCTCAAGCTCCTGGACGCGAAGGACAAGCTGAGCGTGCAGGTGCACCCGGACGACGCATATGCCGCCCGGGTGGAAGGCAAGCAGGGCAAAACCGAGGCCTGGCATATCCTGTTTGCCGCTCCCGGCGCGGAATTGGTGTTCGGCGTGCAGTCCGGCACAGAGAAAGACGCGCTGCGCAGGGCTTCCCAGGAAGGCGCGGCGGTGGAGCCGCTGCTGCGGAAAGTCAAGGTCAGGGCGGGGCAGACTTTCTATATTCCCGCCGGCACGGTGCACGCCATCGGCGCGGGCATCATCCTGTATGAGATTCAGCAGTCCAGCGACGTGACGTACCGCTTCTACGACTGGGATCGCAGGGACGCCCAGGGCAATCGCCGGGAGCTGCACATCGAGAAAGCCGTGGATGTGGTGGACGTGCATTCCCAGCCCGAGCCCGTGCGGGAAATCCCGATCGGTCCCGGCCGGTTCCGCCTGCTGAATGAAAAGCATTTCGGCCTGGATCGGCTCTGCGCGTTTGACGGCGTGCTGCCCGCAGACCCGCGGCGGTTCGCGTTCTTTACGGCGGTTCGCGCATGCCGTATTTCCTGGGAGAACGGCGAGCTGACCGTGCCTGCGGGCTCCACTGCGCTGCTGCCGGCCGACGGATATGACCTGCGGGTGAAAGCACCCTCCGCGCTGTTGGCCTATCCGACGGTATGATGATGTGTCGAAATGAAGGCTGTATGGCCATTTTGCACAAAGAATAGCGGGGAATATGAACACTTCTCCCGAAAATGTAAGAAATGGTATGAAATCGCAAAAAATCTGATAAAATAACTCCCGCGGCACTTGCAGTGCGGCGGGAATTTTGATATAATGAAACGGGAGAATGATTGAAAATGGACTTTTTTGATAGAATAAATGTACCAGATGAAGCGATTCATGGGGTTACATGTGTAATTTTGGATAAGTTTACCACCCTTCGCGTTGGTGGAGCGGCGGACTATTTTGCGGAACCCGCCACCGAAGCGGCGCTGACCGCCCTTCTGGCCGCGGCACAGGAAGCAGCGCTCCCCGTGCTGCTGATGGGCAACGGTTCCAATTTACTGGTGCGGGACGGCGGTTTCCGGGGGCTGGTGATTCGCCTGGGCAAGGCGTTTTCCGGCATCACACGGAAAGAAAACTGCCTGTATGCCCAGGCAGGCGCGCTGCTCAGCGTGCTGGCCCGGCAGGCGCAGGAGGCGGGGCTCACGGGGCTGGAGTTTGCCCAGGGCATTCCCGGCTCCGTTGGCGGCGGGGTATACATGAACGCCGGGGCTTACGGCGGAGAACTGGGAAATACGGTGGATTTCGTCCGCGTTTTCGATGGCGGTTCCGTGCGCGATATTCCCGGCGGCGAGATGCGTTTTTCTTACCGGCACACCCGCGGCATGGAGGAAAACTGGGTCATCCTGGGCGCGCAGTTCCGCCTGACGCCCGGCGACCCAAAAGAAATCGAGGCGGCGATGCGGGACTACGCTGCCCGCCGCAAGGAAAAGCAGCCGCTGGAATACCCCAGCGCTGGCTCTTTTTTCAAGCGTCCCGCCGGGCATTTTGCCGGAGCGCTGATTGAAGGGGCGGGGCTCAAGGGATTAACTGTCGGCGGCGCGCAGGTGAGCGAAAAGCACGCCGGGTTTTTGATTAACAAAGGCGGGGCCACGGCGGCGGATTTCCTGAAGCTGATGGAGGAAGTGCAGGAGCGCGTGATGGAAAAGTACGGCGTGCGCCTGGAACCCGAAGTGCGCATCGTGGGGGAGGATCCATGAGCTTTTCCGGCGATGTGAAGGAAGAACTGCTCCGCATCCAGCCTGAAAAGCCCTGCTGCATGCTGGCGGAGCTCAGCGCGCTGACCCAGTGCTGCGCGTCCCTGCGGCTGGCGGGCGGGGGCAAGATCCGCGTGGTTTATGAAACGGAAAACTCCGCGCTGGCAAAACGTATTTTTCTGCTTTTAAAGAGACGCATGGAGATCACGCCGCAGTTGGAATTCAACCGTCACAAGCGTTTGGGCGGCAGGCGGCTTTCCATTCTCACCGTGCCGGAGGCGGACAGCAGGCGGCTGCTGATCGCCCTGCGGATGATTCAGGAATCAGAAGCAGGCCTTGTGTACAAGGGCGTGCCCCGCGCCGCCATGACCCGGCGCTGCTGCCGGGCGGCGTTCATCCGGGCTTCGTTCCTGGGCGGCGGGTCGGTCGCGTCTCCCGATCAGGAGTACAGGCTGGAGTTCATTTCTGCGGATACGCGGTCGGACACGCTGATCAAAATGCTGGAAAAAAGCGGCATCGAGGGAAGGATTGCCCATCGCCGGGACGGAGAAATCGTGTATGTGCGCAAAGGCGACGACGTGGTTTCCTGCCTGGCCCTGATGGGCGCGCACCGGGCGGTGCTGGACATGGAAAACACGCGCATAAACCGGGATGCCCGGAACCGCGCCAACCGCGCCCGCAACTGCGACGAAGCGAACCTGAAAAAGCAATTGTCCGTCGGCGGAACGCAGGCGCAGGCGATTGTGCGTTATTCCCTGGCCCACAGCCTCAGCGGCCTTCCCGCGGAATTGCAGGAGATCGGCAGGCTGCGGATGCTCCATCCCGAAGCCTCGCTGGAGGAATTGGGCCAGATGCTGCAAAAGCCCATCGGCAAATCCGGCGCGAATCACCGGATGCGGAAGCTGATGGAGATGATCAGGGAGTAGGAATTAGAAAAAACCTCCCGAAAAACCAAAGACAGGACGGGGAACGGAAAGATGATCAGAAAGGCGCTCAATCTGTCCGGCGTCACGCCGATGAGCAGAAAGCAAAGCGAACGGCTGGTGAACACGGCGAACCAGTTTTCTTCGAGCGTCAAATTTGAGCATCGGAACCGCACCTTCAACGGAAAATCCATGCTGGGTATCCTGTGCCTGGGCGTGACGGGCAGCGACCCCGTGTTCCTCATCCTTGACGGCCCCGACGAACAGGAAGCATGCGCGGCCATCTGCGACCTGCTGGCGGGGGGCGTTCTGCCGCCCAAGAATTACACCGACGCGGTGAAGCTGATCCAGTTCGTGAAAGAAAGATACCTGTATATTCTGCAGGACAATCTGGTGGGCGTTTATCTGCATGGGTCGCTGGCCGCCCGGTGCTTTTTGTGGGAACACAGCGATATCGACTTTCTGGTGGTTGTGCGAAAGCGCGTGTCCATCGAAAAGAAAATCGAGCTGGTGGAGCTGCTGTACTCCCTCGGCCCGGAAGCGCCGCCCGAAGGCTTTGAAATGAGCGTGGTGCTGGAAAAGTATTGCAGCCATATTCCGTATCCCATGCCCTTTGAACTGCATTATTCCAACCGCCATAAGCGGGATTACGAGCGGGACGCCCGGGGCTTCTGCACCCGCATGCACGGCGAAGACCCGGACCTGACCTGCCACATCGCCTCGCTCTACGCCCACGGCATTTCAATATACGGCCCCAGCGTGCCGCGGGTGTTTGACCGGCCCAAACGGGAGGATGTGCTTTGCTCCATCCGGCAGGACGTGCAGGACGCGGCGGAGCATCTGCATGAAAACCCTGTTTATTATGTGCTGAACCTCTGCCGCGCCGTGGCGTTTGAACGGGAAAATCTGATGCTGAGCAAGAAAGAGGGCGGGGAATGGGCGCTCAAGCACTTGGACTCCACCCACCAGCGCGTCATCCAGGCCGCCCTCAACGCCTATGAAACCGGCCTGGGCATGAGCTACGACGAAGGCCAGGCGGAAAACTTCTGCTATGATGCGCTTTCCGAGCTCAACCAGGTATAGCGATTTTCATGAATGACCTACGCCTCTTTACAAAGGGGCGTTTTTTCTTGATAAAAGCGCTTTTCTTTTTCCATGAGCCCTGTTATAATGGAGCCTGTGTGTCAAAGAATGGTCAAACGGAGGACAGGATGAACGCACAAAGGTTTGATTGGAAAGACTTTTTGAAGAAAGTGGCGGTCATCGCGGTGCCGGTGGCGCTGCAAAACCTGCTCACCACCACGGGCTCCATGGTGGACACGATGATGATCGCGTCGCTTGGCAAAACGGAAGTGGGCGCGGTGGGCCTGTGCGCCCAGTTTTCGTCGTTGATGTTCAGCTGCTATTGGGGCTTTGTGGGCGGCGGCATGTTGTTCTTTTCCCAGTACTGGGGCGCGAAGGATGACGACGGCATCAACCGCTCCTATGGCCTGACCCTGACCTGCATGCTGACGGTGGCCTTCATCTTTTTCGCCCTGGGCCTGTTCTTCCCGGAAACGGTGATGCGGCTGTATACGGACAAGGAATCCATTCAGGCTATCGGCGTGGAATACCTGCGGATCGTGGCGTTTTCCTATCCGCTGATGGTGCTGTCCATGGCTATGGCATCGCTGCTGCGGAGCACCGAGAGGGTGACGATTCCCATGTACGGTTCCTTCATCGCCGTAGGCGTGAACATCGTCCTCAACTGGGTGCTGATCTTCGGCCATCTGGGCGCGCCCGCCCTGGGCGTGCGCGGGGCGGCGCTGGCAACGGTGATTGCCCAGAGCGTCAGCGTGTGCGTGGTGGCTGTGCTGGCGAAACGCAACGGCCATCCCTATCTGTTCGCTCTCCGGCGGCATTTCCGCTGGAACGGGGAATTGCTCCGGTCGTATTTCCGGAAGTGCTTCCCCATCCTGATGAATGAGATCCTCATCGGCGTGGGCAACATGGTGATCAATGTGGTGCTGGGCCGTCAGCCGGAGGAAGCCATCGCCGCATTAGCCGTGTTCCGCACCCTGGAAGGGCTGATCATCGGCTTCTTTGCCGGGTTCTCCAACGCAGCGTCGATTCTCGTCGGCAAGGAAGTGGGCGCCGGAAACATCGACCTGGCATACCGCCGGGCCTGGCGGCTGGTGTACCTGTGCCAGGGCATCATCGGCGCCGTGGGGCTGCTGGTGATCCTGCTGCACACGCCCATCCTGAATATCATGGGCATGACCGGCGACAGCTTCTCCATTGCCTTCGGCATGATCGTGATCTTCTGCCTGGTGGCGATCATTCGCATGGGCAACTGGACGCAGAACGACACCTTCCGCGCCGCGGGGGACGCCACCTTCGGCACCGTGCTGGAAATCGTGTTCATGTGGGCGATGCTCATTCCCTGCGTGTGGCTCACCGGCATGGTGTGGAAGCTGCCGACGCTGATCGTGTTCGCCTGCTGCTATATCGACGAGCCCATCCGCTACGGAATGATGCAGGTGCATCTGTTCCGGGGCAAATGGATCAAGCCCGTCACCCCCGAAGGGCAGAAAGCCCTGCAGGGCTGGAGGCCGCCGAAGAGGGCGAAAGCGTAATCCTATATTCTGTTCTAAAGCCGCGCATGTCCGCGGCTTTTTTGTTTTGCCGGCTGAACCGGTTGAATTTGATTCCCAAAACGGGAAATCTCATTTGAAAGTGTGGCGGGACGGGGCGGTTCTCTGATATAATAAATCTGTGTAACGATCATTCGTGGATGAATGGACACTTTAAGCTGCTATCGCCCAACAGAAGCGAAAAAGACGAGAGTACAGAGTCCAGAGTACAGATTTATTATGTCGATCAATAAAAGATTCCGCAGCATGTTCACTATATTATCTGAACTCTGTACTCTGCACTCTGTACTCTAAAACTTCGTAGCTTAAAGTGTCCAACAAAAGTATCGACTGAACAGATACAAATCCGTTTGATGAGGAAGGGGAGACCGGTATGCGCAAATCCGTTGCTTTGTTTTTGGCTGTCCTGCTGGCGCTGTCGCTGGGCGGCTGCGGGAAGAAAGAGGAGGCGCCGAATCAAGGCAAGGATGAATTGCTGCTGGGGTTTGCGCAGCTGGGTTCGGAAAGCGGCTGGCGCATCGGCAACACCAAAAGCGTCACCGAAGCCGCGGAAGCCGCGGGCATCCGGCTCATGTACAACAACGCCAACCAGAGCCAGGAAAAGCAGATCAAAGCCATCCGCTCCTATATCGCCTACCGGGTGGACGTGATCGCGTTCAGCCCCATCGTGGAGGAGGGCTGGGACAACGTGCTGCGCGAAGCGCGGGAAGCGGGCATCCCCGTTATTATCGAGGACCGCTACATCAAAACCGAGGATGAAACGCTCTATGCCGCCCACATCGGCAGTGATTTTTACCGGGAGGGCGTGATGGCCGGGGAATACCTGCTGCGGAAGCTGTCCACCCTGCCCGCCGACAAAACGCTCAATGTGGTTGAACTGGAAGGCACCATCGACTCCACGCCCATGCTGCAGCGGCGCGCCGGGTTCCGGGACACGGTGAGGGACGAGCCCCGCATTCATTTGCTGGACAGCATTTGCGGCGACTTTATGATCTCCAAGGGCAAGGAATGCGTGAAAACCATGCTGGAGCAGTACGGCAGCGGCATCGACGTCCTCTTCTCCCACAACGACTGCATGATGTACGGCGCGCTGGAAGCCATCCGGGAATACGGCCTGACGCCGGGCAAAGACGTGATCATCATCTCCGTGGACGGAGAGCAGCAGGCCATCGACCTGCTGAAAGAAGGCCAGGTCAACTGTGTGGTGGAGTGCACGCCGAAATTGGGGGATGAAATCATGCGGGTGGCAAAGGATCTGGCCGCGGGCAAAGAAGTGCAGCGGGAGGTTTACTCCCACGAAAGCAGCTTTACCGAGTTTGACGACCTGGCCGGGCTGGCGCCGAGGGGGTATTGACGTGCGCGGAACCGGAAAAGCCAACAGCATCGAGGGGCGCATCAACGGAAACGGCAGGATCTTCACCGGCGCGCTGATCGCGTTTCTGGTCCTGAACCTGATTTTGATGTTTCTTTCGGAGGCGAATTACGGCCGTTTTGTTCGGCGCATCGAGGCCATTTCTTCCCTGAAGCCGGTGATCTATGAGCAGATCGCCGACGAGGTGTGGGAGGTGATCGCGGGACGCAAGAGCTTCTCCGCATGCCAGGCCGGGCAAATGATCGACGACGTGAACGCCACGCTGACCTCCATGGGCGACGGCGCGGAGGATACCGAAGTGATGGTCATCCTTCGCGCCATGGAAACCATGCGCTCTTATGTGCGCAAAATCGAGGACAATATGGCTTCTGGCGTCCGCGTGGCGGAAAGCGAAGGGCTGCTGAACGACCTGCGCGACGTGGGCAGCCTGGTGCGCGACATGCTGGAGGATTACATCGCCAAGCAAATCACCAGGGAAGCGGACAAGAACCAGCAGGCGCGGATGCGCTTCATCGGCTGCTGCGCCGGGGAAGTGCTGCTGTGGAGTGTGTTTCACTTTTATTCCCGCCGCGCCACCCGGAACCTGGCGGACTATATCGGCAGCCAGATTCGCCAATTGGAAACCTTCGCCGGCAAGCTGGCCGACGGGCAGCTGGACGCCCGCGCCCCGGCGATGCAGACCCAGGAACTGGAGCCCCTGACGGAAAGCCTGAACGTGATGGCCGAAAGGCTGAACGGGGTGATCGCCCAGAGCAAGCTGGAGCAGGAAAATTTAAAGAAGGCCGAGCTGCGGCTTTTGCAGGCCCAGATCAACCCCCATTTCCTGTACAACACCCTGGACGCCATCGTGTGGCAGGCGGAAGCAAACAACTCCGCCGAGGTCATTTCCATCACCCGCGCGCTGAGCGACTTCTTCCGCATTTCCCTCAGCTCCGGCAAGGAATGGATCACCATCGAGCAGGAGCGCAAGCATCTGGAAGGATACCTCTCCATTCAGAAGGTGCGCTACCGGGATATTCTGAATTATACCATCGAAATCGACGACGGAATCAAGAATGAAATCATGCTGAAGCTGCTTTTGCAGCCGTTGGTGGAAAACGCTCTGTACCACGGCATCAAGCCCAAGCGCGGCGGCGGCAGCATTTCTGTGAAGGGAATCAGAGAGGGAAACGAACTGGTTTTCTCCGTGCATGATACCGGCAACGGCATTCCCGGGGACAGGCTGGAGGAAATCAGGAGCGCGCTGAAAAACGACGGCATGCAGATTGCCAACGAAAAAATCGGCGGCTCGGGCAGCGGCTCGGGCTTCGGGCTGAAAAACGTGGATATGCGCATCCGCCTGTATTACGGAAAGAGCGAGGGAATTTCCATCGAAAGCGACGAAACGGGCACCACGGTCAGTTTCCGCCTGCCCGCCGGGATGAAAGGGGAAGAGGATGCTTAAAGTCTTTGTGGTGGACGACGAAATCATGATCCGGGAGGGCCTCCGCAACAGCTTCCACTGGGAAGAAAACGGCTTTTCCCTGGTGGGCGAAGCGCCGGACGGAGAAATCGCCCTGCCCATGATCCGCGATGAGAAGCCCGATATCCTGATCACCGACATCCGCATGCCATTCATGGACGGCATCGAGCTGTGCCGCGAGGTCCGGAAGGTGATGCCGTGGATACAGATCGTGATCCTGTCTGGATACGATAGCTTCGATTACGCCAAGCAGGCCATTTCCCTGGGTGTGCAGGAATACCTGCTCAAGCCCATTTCCGCCAGCGAGCTGAACCGGGTGCTGCAGCGGCTGCGGGAACAGGTGGAAAAAGAGCGCTTCGAGCAGGGCGACCTGGCAAAGCTGCGCCAGCAGATGGCGACGGGCAAGCAGCTCATCCGCGACCAGGTGATCGGCAGCGCCATCCTCAACGGCATCACAGAAACGGAAGGAGAGAGGATCTGCGCCCAAATGCGCTCCTTCGGCATCAACCTGATTTCTCCCTATTATACAGTGATTGAATTCCGCGCGGGGGAGAGCAGGCAGTATACCGACATGCATGTGATGCTGATGAAGCTGGTGGAACGCTGCTGTGAAACGGTGTTCCTGTGCAGCAATGAAACAGGGCTGAACGCGCTGGTGCTGGGCGACAACGAAAAGGACATTGAGGAGCGCGCGTATTCCTTCGCCCGTTCCGCGCTGGACGAGCTGGATCGTGCGGGATACAGCGATATCCGGGCCGCCATCGGCGACGCGGTGACCAGATTCTGGGATATTTCTTCCTCTTATAAGTCCGCGCGCCACGCCCGCCATGTGGCGGAAAGCAGCCGCCAGCCCGTGCGCATGCGCCGCATCGTGGGCGCGTGGGACGTGCGGATGCAGCAGAAAAAGGAAACCCCCGCCCTGGATATCACCCCCCTCTATGACCGCATGAAGTACGCCGACCTGGGGGACTTCCAGGATCTGTTCATGGAGCACGTGCAGTCCCTGAAAGCCATCAACGCCGTGATCCCGCTGGACAGTGGCTATCTGCGGGCCGACGTGATGCTCACCGCCTTCCGCATCATCCTGGAAGCGGGGGGCGAGCCGCAGAAGGTGCTGGACGCCAAATGGCTGGCTGAGGAAATCCACTATGGCGAGGATATCGACGCTTTCACCTCCCAGGCCCTCTCCATCCTGCACCGGGCCATCAAGTTCCGGGATTCCAAGGGCAGCGTGAAGGGCAACCCCGCCGTGAACAAGGCCAAGCAATACCTGGAAGCCCACTTCTCCGACCCGAACCTGACCTTCCAGGAGGTGGCCGACCATGTGGCCATGTCCTCCAGCCACTTTTCCACCCTCTTCTCCCAGACCACGGGCGTGACCTTCACCAAGTATCTGATCGACCTGCGGCTGAGCAAGGCCCGGGAGCTGTTGTTCAACACCAGCATGCGCTCCTCCGAAATCGCCTACGCCGTGGGCTACAACGATTCCCACTACTTTAGCTACCTGTTCAAGAAGAACACCGGCGTCACGCCCAGCGAGTTCCGCTCCGGCTCATCCGGGGACGGCGGCGCGGCGGGGGATGAATAAAAAGATTTTGAACAAAAACAGAAACACAGCCCACCTTTGCGCCCGGAAAACGCCGGTAGCCGGAAAAAAGAAGAAGAAAGTATACCGAATTAAGGAATCAAATATATTCTTTTTCGCCGCATCCGGCAGTATAATATACGCAAACGTTCGGATAAAGTGAATCCATCCGGAC
>CADBCX010000063.1 GCA_902793245.1 uncultured Eubacteriales bacterium
TTTGTCATGACCTTTTTGCCCATTTGACACGGCATTTTTTTCATTTGGCCCCTTATTCGCTGCTGTGTGAATTTTGGGTGGTTGCGGAGGAGACTCTATTTAACTCCTCACTCCTAACTCCTCACTCCTCACTAAGACAACTCCTGAATGATGGGAAACGAGGTTCGCTGCGATGTTTGGTTTCATCCGCCCCTACATGAACGACCTGGCCGAGGACGAAAAGCTGCGGTACAAAGCGGTGTACTGCGGCCTGTGCCGGGCGCTGAACGAAAAATACGGTCTGGCCGGACGCATGGCCCTGAGCTATGATATGACGTTCCTCATCCTGCTGCTGAATTCTTTGTACGAGCCGGAGGAACAGACAAAGGAAGCCGTATGTCCGCCCCATCCGGTGAAGAAGCATCGGGAAACGGCGACGGAATTCACCGACTACGCCGCCGACATGACCGTGGCGCTGACCTATTACAAAGCCCTGGACGACTGGATGGACGAGCATAGCCGGACCGGCAAAGTGTATTCCGGGCTGCTGAAGGGTTCCTATGAAAAGGTGAAGCAGAAATGGCCCGCCCAGTGCGAAGCGATCGAAAAGAGCCTGGACGCGCTGCATGAGGTGGAGAAAGACGAAAAAGCCCAGCCGGAACAGGCCGCCGACCTGTCGGGACGGATGCTGGCCGCCATCTTTGGCGTCAAGGAAGATTTCTTCCAGCAGCAAACGGCCTGCCTGGGCTACTTCCTGGGCAAGTTCATTTACATGATGGACGCGGCCATCGACTATGAGGACGACCAAAAGAAGGGCTGCTACAACCCGCTGAACGGCATGCAGGTCACGCCCGAGCAGGTCCGGGAGCTGCTTCAGCTGCCCCTGGGCCGGGCAGCTGAAGCTTTTGAAGCCCTGCCGCTTCTCCAGGACGCCCACCTGATGCGCAACATCCTCTATTCCGGCGTGTGGCAAAACTACAATTATCAAATGAACGAGAAAGCAAAAGCAAGAGAGAAAAAAGAACAGGGAGGTGTGCAGGATGGTCACTGATCCCCGCAGGGTGCTGGGCGTCGGCCCGGACGCCAGCCAGGATGAGATCAAAAAGGCGTATCGCCAGAAGGCCAAGGAATGCCATCCGGACCTCCATCCCGACGACCCCCATGCCACCGAAAAGATGAACGAGGTCAACGAGGCCTACGACATGCTGATGCACCCGGAAAAATACCAGGGCAGGCAGCAGCCCTATTCCAACCCTTTCCAGGGCGGGCAGCGTCCCGGCGGTTCATACGGCGGCGGGTACAATCCTTTCGGCGGGTGGAACCAGGCGGAATGGGTGGATTTTGAGGATTTGTTCGGCGGCGCTTATCGCCGCCAGGCGGGATATGCCGATACCCGCCCGCAGGAAATGAATTATGACAGCATGGGCGTACGGGTCGCCATCCAGGCCATCAACGCCGGACGCTATGCCGACGCGATCAATGCCCTGGCCAGCGTCAGCGCCGCCAGCCGCGACGCCCGCTGGCATTATCTGTTTGCCTTGGCCCAGCACGGCGCGGGCAATACCATGACCGCCCTGGAGGAAATCCAGCGCGCCGTGCAGATGGAGCCCGGCAATCCCGTCTATCAGCAGGTGCTCAGACAGTATCAATCCGCCGGAGAAGCCTACACCCAGCGTGCCCGGGGCTTCAATATGAGCGCCGCCGACCCCACCCGCTGGTGCCTGCGGATCTGCCTGCTGAACCTGGCCTGTAATATGTGCTGCAGGTGCTTATGAGAAGCAGGAGGTTTTCCTCATCACTGATGAAAGGGATTGAAAACAGATGAGCTTATCCGTGGAAGACCTGATGAACTACCAACTTCGCTTGCAGGAGAAGTATGCGGGCGTATGGGAAGGGGACAACCCCGACACCGCCAAGCATCACCTGCTCTACGCCGTGGAGGAAATCGGCGAGGTGTCCGCCATCCTGAAAAAGCGCGGGGCGAACGAGGTGATAAAGGACGCCGCCCTTCGCGCCCATTTCTGCGAGGAGATGGCCGACGTGTTCATGTACCTGACCGACGTGCTGCTCTGCTGCGGCGTACAGCCGGAGGAGTTTGAAGCCGCCTACCGGGAGAAGATGGAACGCAACCTCAACCGGGACTTTTTGGGCGAGCACAGGAATTATTTAAAGGAATAAGAGGTGAAGGACCATGCGTGAAATCCCTGTTTCGCAGGTCACGGAAAAGGTCAAGGAGCTGTTTCTGACCGCGGCGTATTACATCGGCGCGGACGTGGAAGCGGCGGTGAAAACCGCGGCCGAAACAGAGCCTTCGCCCATCGGGAAATCGGTGCTGTGCCAGCTTTGCGAAAACTATCGAATCGCCCGGGAAGAGCAGGTGGCCATCTGCCAGGACACCGGCATGGCGGTGCTGTTCATCGACGTGGGCCAGGACGTGCATTTTACCGGCGGGGACTTTGAACAGGCCGTACAGGAGGGCGTGCGCCAGGCGTACAGCGAAGGCTATCTGCGCAAGTCCATCGTGGACGACCCGCTGTTTGACCGCAAAAACACCGGCGACAACACCCCGGCGATCCTGCACCTGCGCATCGTGCCGGGGAACAAGGTGCATTTTCTCGTCACCGCCAAGGGCTTTGGCAGCGAGAACATGAGCGCTGTCAAAATGTGCGTCGCCGCCGATGGGGAAGAGGGCGTGCGGAACTTCATCATCGACACCGCCCGGAAAGCAGGCCCCAACCCCTGCCCGCCCATGATCATCGGCGTGGGCGTGGGCGGCACCTTTGAACAGGCCGCGCTGATCGCCAAGCGCATGACCGCCCGGCCCGTTGGTTCCCACAACCCCGACCCCCGCTACGCCAAGCTGGAAGCGGACGCCCTCGCCGCCATCAACCGCCTGGGCATCGGCCCCGCGGGCATCGGCGGGCGCACCACCTGCCTGGCCGTGAACATCGACTTTTTCCCCACCCACATCGCCGGGATGCCCGTGGCCGTCAACATCTGCTGCCACGCCGCCCGCCACGCGGAGGGGGAAGTGTGATTTTTTTGCGGGGGGAAACCGCTCTTTGGAGGCCAAAGAACGGTTTCCCCCCGCACCCCCCCTTCCGAGAAAGCCATAAGGGGTTTTAGCAATACAGGATCTGGAGAGGAATAACATGTGTGAATATCATCTCAATCTGCCGCTGAAAAAGGAAGACGTTTTATCCCTCCGCGCCGGGGACATGGTGTACCTCACCGGCCCCATGCTCACCGGGCGGGACGCGGCCCACAAGCGGCTGATTCAGCTTTTGGACGAAGGAAAAGACCTGCCCGTGGATGTGGCAGGCCAGGCGATTTATTATGTCGGCCCCGCCCCCGCCTCGCCGGGCCACGCGGTAGGTTCGGCAGGCCCCACCACCAGCTACCGCATGGACGCCTACACGCCGCAATTACTCAAGCTGGGCCTGAACTGCATGATCGGCAAGGGCCGCCGTTCCGATGCGGTGCGGGCGGCGATGCAGGAATATGGCGCGGTGTACCTGGGCGCGGTGGGCGGCGCGGCGGCGCTGATCGCCCGCAGCATCAAGCGCATGGAAGTCCTGGCTTATCCCGACCTGGGCACAGAGGCCATTCACCGCTTCACCGTGGAAAATTTTCCCGCTATCGTGCTCATGGACGCCCACGGCGGCAACCTCTACGAGTCCGGCCCGGCGAAATACAGGGAGGAATGAACACGCGTTGGCCGAATCAAACAGTCTCTTCAATCAATAAGCGCTAAAACGTTTTTTACTGTTAACAATCATGTTGAGAAGGGAAACGGAGCAGGGGCCGCACAGGCCCCTGCTCCGTTTCCCTTCTCAACATAGCCGTTACAAGGCTTGATATATCTCCATCATGGCCTTTGCGTCCTCGGCCATGGTGCCGTGGCATTCGCAGATGATGCGCGGGGCGTAGCCACGCCGCTTCAACAGCGGGGCCAGATGCTCAAAGCGCGGGCCGTATTTTTCTTCGGCGAAGGTGCGGTGGCGCTTTTCGCCGTTCTTTCCAAATTCGATGGTGGAAAAATGGACGTGCATTGTTCTCGCGCGTTCGATACCCAGCGCGCTTTCGATTTCGTCCAGTACGGCGGCGAAGTCCTCCGGGTCGTTCAGGGCTCCCTGGCCCAGGGCGTGGAGGTGGGCAAAGTCAACGCAGGGAATCAGGCGCTCGTCCGTCAGGCAGAAGTCCAGGGTTTCTTTCAAATCCCCGATCTGGCTGGAGCGGCCCATGGTTTCCGGGCAGAGACGGACGGCGGATAGGCCCAGGTCATCCAGCCGCAGGTAGGCTTCCTTTAACCCCTCCCGGCAGTTTTTTATGGCTTCCTCCCTGTCCAGCTTCATGACCGCGCCCACATGCACCACCACCCGGTCGCCGCCCAGGCGCGTGACCAGCCGGGCGCTGTCGGTGATGTATCGGAAAGACGCTTCCCGTTTTTCCGGGTCGGGATTGGCCAGGTTAATAAAATACGGCGCGTGAGCGCTGACGGCAATATCGTTTTCCCGGGCATACCCGGCGATTCTGTCCGCCATCTCTTCCTTGAGCTGCACCCCGCGTCCGAAGGAGTATTCATACGCGCTCAGGCCCATGCCGCGAAGCCAGGCGGGGGCCTGCCAGGACGCTTTGTAGCCCTGGGCGTAAAAGGAATCGGAATTGCCCGCGGGGCCAAACCGGATCATACCTTGCTTCCCCGTCCTTCTCCCCGGGCGTAACGCCCAGTCTGTATTTCTTTCACAAACAGATCCGCGTTCACCAGGCCGCGCTTCCCGGCTTGTTCCGTGTCGCGGATCGCCTGCTGTTTATCGTATGGCACCATCACCATGTTAACATCCAGAGCCGTTTCTTCCCGCCCGTCGGGTTCGCCCCGGAGGATGGCATACTGCGCCATGGCAATGCCGAAGCCGTTGCCCACGCTCCCGGTGTTGAACAGCAGCTTTCCGAAATCGAGCAGCCGCACGCCCTGACGGTGAACGTCCCCATAACCCACGATCTGGTAATCCGGCTCAAAATACAGAGCCAGCAGGCCGTATTCCTCATGCACGAAATATGGCTCCGGCAGAATGGGCCGTCCGTGGAACAGGCGCATTTTCCTTCCGGAAAACCAGCAGTGATGCTCCAAGGGCAGTTCCCTCAGCGCCTGCATCCTGCGCGGGCCCAATTGATCGTAATAAAACTGGTCTTTCGGAAACAGCTTTTTGCCGACGCCTTCATCCCAATTGCCCAGCAACATAAATTCGCAATTGGCTTTCGCCCAGTCAAAGGTCATATCCGATGACGGCCCTTTGCCCACCACATCGCCAAGGCACCAGATACGCTGGATGCCCCGCCGTTTGATATCCTGTTCCACAGCCTGCGTGGCGGGCCAGTTGCCGTGCAGGTCAGCCACCAGCGCAATTTCCGTCATCTTTCGCATGCCTCCGCAAACGCATTGAAGATCGCCTGGGCTTCTGTAAACCGGTCGCTCAGGGATTCGGGGTGCCACTGCACCGCCGTGACGAACTGTTCCTGCGTCAAGTCGATGGCTTCGATCAGCCCGTCTTTGGAATATGCCGTGGCCGTCAGCCCTTTGCCCAGCGTCCTGATGCCCTGATGATGGCGGCTGTTGACGCTGAAATGCGTCAATCCGGTAATGCGGTGCAGCAAAGAGTTTTCGATCACGGTCACTTCGTGCACTTTATCCCGCGGCGTGTCATAGCAGGGATGGCTGATGGCGTTTGCTTTCTGCGTGGCAATGTCCTGGTACAGCGTACCGCCCAGGGCCACGTTCATGACCTGCAGCCCCCGGCAGATGCCCAGCACGGGCTTACCGATGATCAGCGCTTTACGGAACAGGCTGATTTCCACCGCATCCCGTTTCGCGGAGATTTCTCCGCAGCAGGGCAGCGTTTCTTCGCCGTACAGCGCCGGGTCGGCGTCCGGCCCGCCGGTGAGCAGCAGGCCGTCCACCCGGGCCAGCAGCGCCATCTGCGTTTTCTCGTCCTCAATCAGCGGCAGCAGCACGGGCACAGCTCCCGCGCGGGTCACGCTGTCCAAGTAATCCTGGTTGACGGTGATGTTTCCATGATCGTTCTGCGCGGGCGTTACGCCGATCAATACCATATATCGCGCCTCCTTTACAATTGCTTTCAGTATATCCCCATTCTGCGGGAAAATCAAGCGTTACTTGAAAAGCATAAACGGTTTTCCCGGAGGTTCACGAAAAAATCGGCAGGTATGGACAAAACGGTTGATTAATGATATGATAACACATAACACGGGCGGAGGATGTTTCGCCCGCCAGGACGCAAACCACCGTTCAGGCTTGTGAATATCAGGGAAATACAGCTTGGCCGCTTTTTCCTGAAAAGATGATGATACAATCGAAAGACAAAAAACTCCATCATGGAAGTACGAAGGGGGATAAAAAATGAGCGCAATTCATAACAGCCCTTTACTTGACGCCATTTTGAACCGTGCGGAAGAACTGTGCAAAAGCAACAGCTGTTCAGGCCTTACGCGGGATTATATCATCGTGGCGGCAATCGCTGTCCTGGAAGAAAAGGACGGTTCCGAAGGCAGCCAGGACGATGAGTTTCAGAAAGCAAAAAGCCTGTTGGCGGAATTGTCGCATGAGAAAAGCCTTCTGGACAGCGTTCTTGAAAAGTGGAACAGCAAGAAAGTTCCCATGACGGAAAGCATGATCCTTTCGACCAAGAAAGGAAAATCGCTGAATACCGCCATGCTCGCGAGCAAAACGCAGCTGACCGCCGATATCTACCTTGCCGAACTGCTGCACGAAGACACGCCTGCCATTGCGTTTCTTCGTAAAAAGCCTCAAAAGGAGCCTGGCGCCGCAGCAAAACCCCAAACGGCGCCGCGGGAAAGCGTCGGAAAAGCGCCTGCCCGCGAGGAAAAAACGGCCGCTTCACAGGCAACACAGACAGAACAGGCGGCGGAAGCCAATTCGCCCGCCACGATGGGCTCCCTCGTACTCAAAGCAAAAAAACTGCAATCCGTGTTACAATCAACGGTGCTCGGACAGGATTACGCCGTCAGCGTTTTCGCGTCGGGTTTCTTTCAGTCTGAACTGCAGGCGGAAATCGAAAAAGAAAGGAAGCGTCCCCGCGCTACGTTCCTGTTCGCCGGCCCTCCCGGCGTCGGGAAAACATTCCTGTCAGAGGAAGCGGCCCGTGTGCTGGAGCTGCCCTTCCGGCGTTTCGACATGAGCGAGTACACGGGACCCAACGCGACAAATGAACTGAGCGGCACGGACGAGAGCTTCAGAGGAAGCTCGGAAGGCCAGCTGACAGGATTTGTAAACAAGAATCCCCAGTGCGTCCTGCTGTTTGACGAGATCGAAAAGGCAAGCCTGGAAACGATTCATCTGTTCCTGCAGATCCTGGACGCGGGCAGGCTGCGCGACAACCGAACCGATAAAGAGATCAGCTTCAAGGACACGATCCTGATTTTCACCACAAACGCGGGAAAAGCGCTCTATGAAAACGCGGATACGAAAAACCTGTCGGCCATGACCCGGGAGGTGATCCTGGACGCGCTTGCCAAGGACGTCAATCCCCGGACGAAGGAGCCCTTTTTCCCCGCTGCGATCTGCTCCCGGTTCGCCTCGGGAAACGTTGTCATGTTCAATCATCTGGGCGCGGACACCCTTCGTTCGATCATCGCGCGCGAGCTGGCGAAGCATGCGGAGAACATTGCGGATTCCATGGACATCAAGGTGAATATCGGCAACGACGTTCCAACCGCCCTGCTGCTCGCGGAAGGCGCCATGGCGGACGCCAGAACCGTGAAAAGCCGCGCCAATTCGTTCTTTGGCGGGGAACTGTACGAGCTGTTCCGGCTTGTTTCGACGGACAGCGACAGCGAAAGCGCGGAAAACATCCGCAGCATCAGTATTTCCGTGAACCTGGATCAGGAAGCCAAAGAAATTGTCAGCCTGTTTTCTCCCGCCGAAAGGATCCACGCGGTTGCCTACGCCAAGGAGCCTTTCCTTCCCGATGAGGACGACGTGCGGCTTCCTGTGATCCATTACGTGCAGACCCTGGAGGAGGCCAAGCAGGTCATCTCCGAACAAAATGCCCAGCTGGTGTTCTGCGATGTGCTCTGCAAAGCCCGGGAACCGAACAGGAACTACCTGAATCTGGAGGACAGGGATTCCGAAGGCAGGGATTTCCTGATGACCATGCTCACGCATTATCCCCAGCTGCCTGTCGTGCTGCTGGAACCGGTGGACCGCGTTTTTTCGGAAGAAGAAAAAACTTCTTTTCTGCGCAAGGGAGTGCAGGGATTCCTGTCCCTGGCGCCCGACCAGGTCGTCGAAAAAACAGCCCAGTACGCGCAGATCATCTTCCAGCAGAACAATATGTCGGAGCTTGCCAGGAGCAATCAGCTGCTGCATTATGAAACTGCTCAGAGCGTCAGCGCCGACGGGAGCGCCGCGGATATCGTCCTGTTCGACATGAAGCTGGAAAAGGCGATCAAAGCGGAAGACGCGAACAACGTTCTGTCCCTGCTGTCCACGCCGGATGTTAAATTTGACGATGTGATCGGCGCGGACGACGCCAAGGACGAATTGAAATTCTTCATTTCGTATATGCAGCAGCCCAGGAAATACCGGCGGACGGGCATCTCCGCGCCCAAAGGGGTGCTGCTCTACGGACCTCCCGGCACCGGCAAAACGATGCTTGCGAAAGCGTTCGCCGCGGAATCGCACGCCACATTCATTGCGACGGAAGGCAATCAGTTTTTCCAGCATTATGTCGGAGACAGTCCGGCCAAGATGCACAACCTGTTCGCTACGGCGCGCAGGTATGCGCCGGCCGTCGTTTTTATCGACGAAATTGATACCATCGGAAGAGTACGAACAGGACGCGATGAGGGTTCGTCACAAGTGCAGGAAGAAATACTGACCGCGCTCTTTTCGGAAATGGATGGTTTTTCTGCTTCTGAGGACAAGCCTGTGTTTGTGCTGGGCGCGACCAATTACAGCGTCAAGCCCGGATCCGCGATGAGCATAGATCCCGCGCTGCTGCGGCGCTTCGACAGACACATCCTGGTGGAACTGCCCACCTTGGAGAACAGAACGGAATTCCTGAGGACAATGTTCCGGAAAAAGGAAATTTTCCAAATCTCCGAAGAAGGAATCCAACAGCTTGCGGACCGGTCCACCGGCATGAGCCTGGCGCTGCTTTCCAACGTTTTGAATATGGCTATCAGAATCGCCGTGCGAAGGCAGGCGGATCATGTGGATGACCGGATGCTGGAAGAAGCGTTTGAAACCTTCAACAGTGGAGAAGAGAAAAAGTGGGGCCCTGAAATCATGCTGCGCACTGCGCGCCACGAAGCGGGACACACGCTGGTTTCCTGGCTGTCCGGCGAAAAGCCCACCTTTGTCACCATTGTTTCAAGGAGCGACTATGGCGGGTACATGCAGTACGGCGATCAGGAAAAACGGGCCGGCTACACCAGGCAGGAGCTGCTGAACAGAATCAGAACCGCGCTGGGCGGACGGGCTGCCGAGATTGTGTATTACGGAGAAGAAGCCGGCCTTTCAACCGGTCCGTCCTCAGACTTGAAAGCGGCAACGGACCTGGCGACGCATATGCTGTGCAGATATGGCATGGACGAACAGTTTGGCTTATCGGTCGTCGATCCGACGAATGCCTACACGGCACAGCTGCTGCAGACGCGTGTGAACGAATTGCTGAAAAAACAGCTGGATGAAGCGATCCGAACGATTCAGGAACACAAAGAAAAAATGGATATTATGGTAAATAAACTGTTAAAAATGAATAGTCTCAGGGCAAATGATATTGACAATATTATGAAAAATGCTATAATAGAAGAGAAATAGCGCAATGTATGATTGCGAAAGGGAGGAAAAAATATGAGCGTTGGTAGCACTGGACTTCAGGTCTACGAAATGTTTAAAAAGTATCTCCAAGATCATAATTTCAAATTTACCCCCCACGATGACAAGCTGCTGATTTCCTTGACTGTGCACGGCGAAGACCTTCCCCAGCCGACCATCATTCACATTCATGATGACCGCAAGGTGATCCAGGTTATTTCTCCGATTCCCAGCCATATCCCCGAAGACAAGCGGGTTGACGCCGCCGTGGCCGTGGCCGTGGCGAACTATGGCATCATGAACGGCAGCTTTGACCTTGACATGAGCGACGGCGAGATCCGGTACCGCGTCGCGCAGGGCTTCATGGATATCGACGTGAGCGAAGAATTGATCCATTATATCCTCGCAATCGTCTTCCTGACGACCGACAAATACAACGACAAGTTCTTTATGCTCGGCAAAGGGATGTTGACCCTCGATAAATTCATTGAGGCGGAAAACTCCTGATCCATCATCCGTGCCCTTTTTCCCGCCGTTTCCAGGCGATGCCGCTTCATTTGTCATTCATCCGTTTCGCGAAACGAGCGCTCTGATTCCCGCCCTCCGCTCAGGATGAATGCTGAGGTTACATAAGATAAAGTACCGGTATGCATTCACGCTGCCGGTATTTTATATAGGATAAACATAGTATAAAACTGCTCTTTCAGTCCACGTGATCGGGAGGGATCGGCATGGAGCAAAGCAGTGTCTGGTATACGGCAGACACACATTTCGGGGCTGACTCCTATGATATTCTGCAACGGGAAATGCGCCCTTTCCGGAGCCCCGAGGAATACGCCCGTGAGCAGGTTCGGATCTGGAACGGGCAGGTTTCGCAGGGGGATACCATCTATGTGCTGGGAGACTTCTGCAACTATAATTCCAGGGAAAAAGACTACCGTTCCGGGCTGGCAGCATCCGGCCGGATTCACGCCCATATCATTCTGGTGACAGGCAATTCTGAAGAACGTGTAATTCAGGCGCATTTTGACGGCGATTTTGAACGGTTTCGTGAATACTGCCTGCATGAACTGGAATTTAATTTTGATGATGTAAAAAGAAACGCGTACGCCTTGATCGGCGGCGAAAAATTCTTTTTGACCCATAAACCGACAAACCACGATAAACAGTGCTTAAATCTCTACGGACATACCCACAGGTCGGGCGGCCTGTGGCGGCCATACGGATTCAATGTGGGCGTAGACCTGAACCATTTCAGGTTGTTCAGCGACAGCGACATTATGAGTCTGCTGGAACAGAAAAAAGCTTACTGGGACAGCGACCCTGACAATAATTGCTTTGATAATTCATAGCGGATGATTCAAAAAAGCTCAATTCATGCTTTTCTTGGGAGGAAGAACCTATGTATGTTCAAAAAAAGGCTGTGCGGATTCAGGCGTGGCAATTGGGAGCGCACACGGAAAAAGAGGCGGAGCTGATAAAAAGCGGGAAAATCAAGCTGCGTGAAGATGGAACATATGAATTGTTTTCCCTGGAGGCCACCGGTGAAAAGGGCGAAATCGCCATGCCGGGGGATTATTTCAAGCTCTCTTCTTCAGGCTTCCCATATCCCAACGCCAAAGACTTTTTTGAAAGCAAGCATGAGCATCTTCATGATACATGGTATTTGCAGAAATCGCAGCCCCTGTTGGCCTGGGCAGTTGGCGAGCCTGAAACAGACGCCATCCGGTTTTTGCTGGATCAAAACTTGCTTCAAATCCATCCCGACGACCCCGATCACTATTTTTCCGCTTTTCTGTGGGGTACAAGGGAAACGTCAGCCCAGGATTCCGTGATCGTTTTTTACAAAATCGAAAGGAATGACCGCGGGGAAATCACCGGCGCGGATTTCAATTTCGTGGTAAGAAGTGAATTTGAACAATCCTATACCATTTTACAATGACACGATAACAGCCTTTGTGTGAAGGATGAAAGAGAAAGCAAGCGGGGGACACGTATCCCCCTGCGCAGGGTTTTGGGGCCGAGCAGGCCCCTGCCTCGTTATCCTTCACAGCAAGGCTGATTAATATAGTACCGGAATAAACAATGCCGCTACGCAAAGAAGCCACCCGGCGACAAACAGCACGGCGTGTTTTTTTTCAGCATGGATGGCGATGAACTCCCGAATCAGCGCGCTGGGCCAGTAATAAAACGCCACATGGCTGCCGATCCCGGTGCACTGGAGGCCGATTTTCCGGCAATACCTGAGCGCCCGGTAAACATGGTAATTGCTGGTCACGAGCGCTGTGTATTTCCTGCCTTCGGCGCTGTCCAGAATCCGTTTGGAATACTGCAGGTTTTCAAAGGTTGTAGTCGACGTATCTTCCATCAGAATATCCGTTTCCGGGATGCCGTGGGCAATCAGGTAGTTTTTCATGGCCTCCGCTTCGGACAGGTTTTCGTCGGCGCCCTGGCCGCCGGAAGGAATCAGCTTGGGCGGCGTCGGATCTTTGCGGTAAACCTCGATGGCTTTATCCAGGCGGTCTGACAGCAGTTTGGATATCCTTTCTCCTTCCAGCAGCCCTGCGCCGTGGATGATGATATAGTCAAAATCATTTTTCCGGGGAATGATCTGCAGAAACAGCGTATAGAGCATAAAAATCAGAAACGCCATAGACCCATAAAACACGGTTGCGCTGATGACGGCGCCGATTACATAGTAAGCCGAATGGTAAAAATCCTCGGCCGTCGGGAATTGATCCGTCCGGTGGAAACCGGCGAACGTGGCGAAAAAGGCCGCTTCACCCAGCAGGATGGCGATGCCCAGGCCAAGGGACAGCAGCTGGGGCGCATGCCTTCCTTCTTTGCGCATCATGACAATGCCGTTATAAATCAGAAAAAACGGCACAATCAAAAGCCCCGCCAGCAAAGCGTTGGCCAGGATTGTGGCCACATACCGCATGAACGGCCCGGCGAGACTCAGGAGAAACGGAAGGAGAGACACCAGGGCGATAAACAGCAGATAGCAATTGCGGTATCTGCTTCTGTCCCTGCTGAGGAAAAGCAGGAACATACCCCAGCACAAAACGGAAACCAAGCCGGTCACAATCAGGGCGCGCATGGCTGTCCTCCTCTGTATCTCCTCGTTTCATCGGAAAGAAAACACGTTCCATAGAAAAATGAGCGTTTCCACTTGATTGGGCAGAACGCTCATTTTTCCATATAGCCGGTCAACCCGGCAGATCAATACCGTTCGCACCGTCCGGATGCGACCCAGCAATTCACGCCGTTTTTATTGACCATGAACCAATGCACATTGCCTTTTTCCACGATACGGCAGTCCAGCACCTGGAAAATTTCGCCGATATTCAGGGTGGCCACCTGGGGCATATCGGTGCCCGGGCCGGAGCGGCCCACGGAGGAAGTGTGGGCGTCGTTGTCAGAAATGCGGATCCGGATGTTTCTGTGCTCGAAGCAGGGCTTGGTGCCGGGATAAGAAACAGGCTGCTGGGCGGCAGGCGCGGGCGTGGCGGCGGCCTGGGACGGCGCGAGCGTGTACACAAGGGAGGGCTGGGACGCATTCTGAACCGCGGGCGCCTGCGTGGGAAGGGGGGCGGGCGTGGGTTCATCGTATTCCGCCGGTTTGGAAAGCGTGGAGGGCAGAGGGTCGTTGTTGCCATTCAGGAAATCGTTCCAGTACAGGGGATCTCTCTTATTGGTGAAGCGGACTTCTTTAAAATCCGATTCTTCGCTCCGTGTGTTCCCCTCGGCGTCCTGATAATACGCCAGCACTTTGAAAAGGCCTTCTTCCGTCCAGGAGGGGGTCCAGGTGCTGCCGGCGTTGATTTCCACCAGGGCGATGCGTTCCATGGCGTCGAGCAGCACATAGGTATAGCTGCCCTGGGCGTTCGGATTGTCGTATTTCACGGTCAGGCTCTGATCGCCGACGGTAATGGTCGGCGCGTCCGCCAGAACGGGAAAGCTGGAAAGCGCCAGAAGCGTCAAGGCGCACAGGAGGGTCAGCAGTTTCTTCATTTGGTCATCCAACTCGCTTTTCGTTCTATTCGGGAGAAGCAATGCCCCGCATTTTTCTCCCATCTGGAAAGCCGTTTCGACGGCTGAACATTTTTTATTATAGCATACTTCCCGAGAAAAAGGAAAGGTTTGAAAGAATAAATGTATAAAATATTTTCAAAT
>CADBCX010000064.1 GCA_902793245.1 uncultured Eubacteriales bacterium
AGGGTTTAGGGGCCGCACAGGCCCCTGCTTCGTTACCCTTCACAACAAGATTGTTAAGAGTATTATTTCTTCCCATCCACCATGGCCTGAACCTTGATGGGCAGGCCAAAGAGGTTGATGAAGCCCGCGGCGTCCTGCTGGTTGTAGTCGGAAGCGCCGAAGGTGGCGATGTTTTCGGAGTAGAGGGAGTTCTCGCTCCACACGCCCGCCTTGATGATGTTGCCCTTGTAGAGCTTGAGCTTCACGGTGCCGGTGACCTTCTCCTGGGTCTTGCTGACGAAGGCGGAAAGCGCTTCCCGCAGGGGGGTGAACCACTGGCCGTTGTACACCAGTTCCGCGAAGGTGATGCTCAGCCTCTGCTTTTCGTGGGCGGTCATCTTGTCCAGGCACACGCTTTCCAGATAGCTGTGGGCTTTATACAGGATGGTGCCGCCGGGAGTCTCGTATACGCCGCGGCACTTCATGCCCACCAGCCGGTTCTCCACGATGTCCAGCAGGCCGATACCGTTTTTGCCGCCCAGCTCGTTGAGCTTGAGGATGATGTTCTTGGCGCTCATGGCTTCGCCGTTCAGCTTCACGGGCTTGCCCTGGTCAAACTCCAGCGTGATGTAGGTGGGTTTGTCGGGGGCCTGGAGGGGAGAAACGCCCATTTCCAGGAAGCCGGGTTTCTCGTACTGAGGCTCGTTACCGGTGTCTTCCAGGTCGAGGCCCTCGTGGCTCAGGTGCCAGAGGTTCTTGTCCTTGGAGTAGTTGGTTTCCCGGTTGATTTTCAACGGCACGTTGTGGGCTTCGGCGTAGTCGATTTCCTCGTCGCGGCTCTTGATGCTCCACTCCCGCCAGGGGGCGATGATGGGCATGTTGGGGGCGAAGTGCTTGATGGCCAGCTCGAAGCGCACCTGGTCGTTGCCCTTGCCGGTGCAGCCGTGGCAGATGGCGTCCGCGCCCTCTTTCAGCGCGATTTCCACCAGGCCCTTGGCGATGCAGGGCCGGGCGTGGGAAGTGCCCAGCAGGTATTCTTCATACACCGCCCCGGCCTGCATGGTGGGGATGATGTAGTTGTCCACATAATCGTCGGTGAGGTCCAGCACGTACAGCTTGGACGCGCCGGTTTTCAGCGCCTTTTCCTCCAGGCCCTCCAGCTCGTCCGCCTGGCCCACGTTGCCGGACACGGCGATGACCTCGCAGTTGTTGTAGTTTTCTTTCAGCCAGGGGATAATAATGGAGGTATCCAACCCTCCGGAATAGGCCAATACGACTTTCTTGATCTTGCTCTTATCCATGGTAGCTTCCTCCTCTGAATAAATACACGTAGATTATACAGCTAAAAATCCATTTGTCAAGGGGCTAAATGAAATTTTATTCATATTTTTTGAATTATTTTGAATAATTATAATTTTCATACAATTTCCGGCCAGAATCGCCATGCCCGGTCAGTTCACTTTGTCCTCTTCTTTGGCTTTCAGCGCCTTGGGCAGGAAGCCGTGAAACGCGGTAAATTCCTTATCGCTCTCCACGGTCAGGTCGCCGTCGGCGGAGCGCATGGTTTCCCGGGCGATATACAAGCCCATGCCCCGGCCCTCGCCTTTGCCGGAAAAGCCCGCGTCGAAAATGGAAGCCAGGTTCTTTTCGGGAATGGCCGGGCCGTTGTTCTTGACTTCAAAGGAATAGCTTTTCACATCCTCGCCCAGGGTGATCCACAGCCGGGGATCGGGGCGTCCCTCCAGGGCGTCCATGGCGTTGTCGATCAGGTTGCTCAGCACCCGGCACATCTCCCAGGCGGGCAGGGGCAAGTCCTCCCAGGAAGCGTGGACTTCCCATTCCGCCTGAATGCCCCGCTGCCGGGCCTCGGCGATCTTGGCCCGCAGCAGGGCGTTCACCGGGGCGCAGGCGGTTTTCAGCGCCTGGCTGAGGGATTGGATATCGCCGTATACCTGCTCGATGTAGCGGTTGGCCTCCTCGTATTCCTTCATTTCCATCAGGCTGTATACCACCTGCAGGTGGTTGAGGAAGTCGTGCCGCTGGGCGCGGAGGGCGATATTCATCTCGCTCATCTGGTTCACGGTTTCGTCCAGCCCACGGAGCTTGAAGGACAGCTTGCCCGCCTTGTACGCTTCCCGGATATCCATCACCGCGCCCCAGGACACCACCGCCGCCAGCAGCACCACCACGATATCCCCCAGCGGGCCGTGGAGAGACTGGTTCACGCCGTCGTTCAGGATAAACACCGCCAGGGTGCACACGGCGACGATCTGCAAAGCGTTGATCACGATGGAGTACAGCGCCACTTTTCGGATGTTCAGCTGAGGCTGAATTTTCATGGGGTTCAGGTCAACTCCTTTCGCAGGGCGGCCAAAATGCGCCGCTCCATGCGGGAAACTTGCATCTGGGTTTTCTTGAGGCGGGCAGCGGTGTCCCGCTGGGATAAGCGATGGGTGAACCGGAGATTCAAAAGCTGCCGTTCTTCCTCTGTCAGCAGCGCCAGGGCGCGGGAAACATCCTGCCGCTGTTCGGCCTGATTGAAGCCCGGCTCCAGGAAGGGAAGCCGTTCGGCCAGGGACAGGCCGTTTTCATCCGCTTCTTCCAAAGAGGAAACGTGGGCGGCGGACTGGGCCGTCCAGACCGCCAGGACAGCTTCGACTTCCCAGCCCAATTTTTCCGCTAACTGCCGGGCGGTGGGCTCGGCGTGATGGGCGGAAAGAAAACCGTCCCGCGCCTTTTCCAACAATACGGCTTTTTCCCGCATGGCCCGCGGGGCGCGAAGCAGGGGCGCCTGGTCCCGCAGGTAATTCCGCACCGCGCCGGTGACGGTGGGGGTCACGTAGGTGGTGAATTTCAGCCCGCGTTCCGGGTCGAAGCCTTTCAGCGCGTTCACACAGGCCAGGGAAGCCACCTGGAACAGATCGTCGTACTCCGCGCCCCGGCTGACAAACCGCCGGGCAATCAACGCGCACAGGGGCAGGCAGGCTTCCAAGGCGACGTTCAAGGCTTCTTCCGTTCGGGAAAGGGCATACGCGCACGCCCGGGCGTGCATCAGAGCGGCGTCCATCTCACACCCCGGCGGGCAGCGTCATATGGACGCAGTGCACGCCTCCTTCGTCCTGATCGAGGGTCACTTGGCGCACCAGGGTCTGGATGATCATCCGGGCAATGTCCGCGTCGGCCTTTTCTTCTTCCTCGCAGCGGGTGCGCTCCCGGGCGGTGAGGGTCACATGCAGGCCGTCGGGCTTCTGCTCGCAGGAAAGGGTCAGAGATTCGGCGGTGTAATCCTGGTGCAGCAGCAAATCGCAGCTTTCCTCGATGGCGGTGTTCAGGTCGTCCATCAGGTCCAGCGGCAGGTCGTACAGCGCGCTCACGCCGCTGGCGGCCATGCGCAGCACCAGCGCCCATTCCTTGTTCGCGGGCACGGTCAGGGTCATGGGAGTCACGGCTTTTCCACCACCTTCATGTCCTGCTCGTCCAGGTCGAAGAGCAGGGATGTTTTGGTCAGGTTCGCGTCCTTCACCCACAGGTTCCGGGGACAGAGCAGGGTGATGCCCTCCTCCGGCAGGTTAATGTAGACCGGGACGCTGCCGGGGGTTTTCCCCAGCATCGCCTGGATGCGGGGCATCTGCTCCCGGCGCATGCGCAGGTACAGCTTGGTTTTCGCGTCTTTGGCGATTTGGGCGTCGGTGCGGGTGTCGATGGGCTTGGGAATGGATTCGCCCAGGGGCTCCACAATGTCGGCCAATAATTTGGTGTCCTCGTCGTCCCGGACGGACAGCCTGCCCGTCACCAGCACCGCCTGGTCGGGAGCCAGGGCGCGGCCATAGCGCTCATAGATTTTGGGGAACATGAGGCATTCCACCTGCCCGGTTTGGTCCTCCAAGGTGAAAAAGCCCATGAGCCCGCCCTTGCGGGTGGCCTTGTTGTGGGCCTCCACGATGATGCCGCCCATCGCCACCCGGCGTCCGTCTTCGCTCAGGCCCTTATCCTCGCGCTCGGCCATCTCCGCCAGGTACGCCGTGTTCACCGGCAGGCGCTGCAATTGCTCCGCGTACTCGTCCAGGGGATGGGCGCTGCAATACACCCCCGCCATTTCCTTTTCCTGGGAAAGCAGTTCTTTCAGCGGATATTCCGGCATGGGCGGAAAGGTTTCCTCCATGCGCAGGTCTTCGGCGGACTGCCCGAAATCGAACAGGGAAATCTGGCCCGTCACGTTCTGCTTGCGCTGGCTGGTCTGGGCGTCCATGGCGGGCTCGTACACCGCCACGCACTGGGCCCGGGAAGCGCCCAAGCCGTCGAAACAGCCCGCTTTGATGAGGCTTTCCACGGCGCGCTTGTTCACATCCTCGCTCGCCACCCGGCGGCAGAAATCGAAAATGTCCCGGTATTCGCCGTGGTTGAAGCGCTCCCGGACGATGGCCTCCACCGCCTTCTCCCCCACGTTCTTGACCCCGCCCATGCCGAAGCGGATGCCTGTTTTGCCGTCTCGGTCCGTGTCCACGGTGAAGGGGCCGAAGGAGGAATTGATGCGGGGCGGCAGGATGGGGATGCCCTTCTGGCGGCAGTAGTAGATATACCCGGCGATCTTGGCGCTGTTGCCGGTGACGGAATTCATCAGCGCCGCCATGAACTCGGCGGGGTAATGGTATTTGAGATAGCCCGTCTGCAAGGCCACCACCGCGTAACAGGCGGCGTGGGGCTTGTTGAAGGCGTAGGAGGCGAAGGAGGTCATTTCGTCGAAGATGGACTCCGCCACCTCGGCGGACACACCCTTCGACACCGCGCCGGGAATGTGGTCTTCCTCGGAGCCGTAGACGAAGTTTTTGCGCTCCTTGGCCATCACGTCCTTTTTCTTCTTCGCCATGGCCCGGCGCACCAGGTCGCTGCGACCGTAGGAATAGCCCGCCAGGTCGCGCACGATCTGCATCACCTGCTCCTGGTACACCATGCAGCCGTAGGTCACGTCCAGGATGGGGGCCAGCAGCGGCGTTTTGTACTGCACCGTTTCCGGGTGTTGCTTGCCCCGGATGTAGCGGGGAATGGACTCCATGGGGCCGGGGCGGTACAGGGAAATGGCGGCGATGATGTCCTCAAAGCTCCGGGGCCGCATGTTGGTCAGGAAGGTGCGCATGCCGCCGCCTTCCAGCTGGAACACCCCGTCGGTGTCCCCGTCGCAGATCATGTCGTACACGCCGGGGTCGTCCATGGGAATGTCCTCGGGCTTTAAGTGGATGCCCCGCTTCTCGATCATGTCCAGGGTGTCCCGGATAACGGTCAGGGTGCGCAGGCCCAGGAAGTCCATCTTGAGCAGCCCTAGCTTTTCGATGATGCCCATGGGGTATTGGGTGGTGATCACGTCGTCGTTCTTTTGCAGGGGGACGTAATGCACCGCGGGTTCCCTTGTAATCAGCACGCCCGCCGCGTGGGTGGAGGCGTGGCGGGGCATGCCTTCCAGCGTCAGGCCCGTATCGATCAGCCGCTTCACCTTCGGGTCGGAATCGTACATGTCCCGCAGTTCCTTGTTCTGGGCCATGGCCTTTTCCAGCGTCATGTCCAGCGCCATGGGCACGGCCTTCGCCACCGCGTCCACGTCGGCGTAAGGATAGCCCAGCACCCGGCCCACGTCCCGCAGCACGCCGCGAGCCGCCATGGTGCCGAAAGTGATGATCTGGCACACATGGTCGTGGCCGTACTTCCGGGCCACGTAGTCAATGACCTCCTGCCGACGCTCGTAGCAGAAGTCCACGTCGATATCGGGCATGGAGACGCGCTCGGGGTTCAGGAAGCGCTCGAACAGCAGTTGGTATTTCAGCGGGTCCAGCATGGTGATGTTCAGGCAGTAGGCCACGATGCTGCCCGCGCCGCTGCCGCGCCCGGGACCCACCATGATGCCGTTGTCCTTGGCGTATTTAATAAAATCCCAGACGATCAAGAAATAATCCACATAACCCATCCGCGTGATGACGGACAATTCATATTCCAGCCGTTCCCGGGCCACCTGGTTATCGGCTTCGTAGCGTTTGGCGAACCCTTCCTCGCACAGCCGCCGCAGCATGGAGTCCGCCGTTTCGCCCGCCGGCACGTCGTACCGGGGCAGATGGACGGTATGGAAATCAAAGTCCACCCGGCAGCGCTTTGCGATTTCCTCGGAGCGTTCAATGGCTTCGTCCAGGCCGGGGAACAAATCGCGCATTTCCTGTTCGGACTTTACATACAGCTCCTGGGTGTGCTGCCGCATGCGGTTGTCGTCTTCCAGGGTCTTGCCCATCTGGATGCACATCAGCACTTCCTGGGCGTCAGCGTCCCGGCGGGTGAGGTAGTGGCAGTCGTTGGTGGTCACCAGCGGAACGCCGGTGCGTTTACTCATTTCGATCAAGCGGGGCCGCACGGCCTTTTCCTCGTCCAGGCCGTGATCCATGAGTTCGATATAAAAGTGGTCGGGGCCGAACAGCTCGCACATGTCCCGGATATACTTTTCCGCGTCGTCATAGCGCTCATCCAACAGGCATTTGGGCAGGTCGCCGGAGATGCAGGCGGACAGGGCGATCAGGCCCTCGTGGTGCTGGCGGATGAAGTTATAGTCCATGCGGGGACGGTAATAGAACCCCCTTGTGAACGCCTCGCTCACCAGGGTCATCAGGTTCCTGTAGCCCGTTTCGTTTTCGCACAGCAGAATCAAATGGCTGTATTCCCGGGAGAGGGAGCGCTTGTCCTCCATGTCCGGGCACACGTACACCTCGCACCCGATCACGGGATGGATGCCGGCGTCCTTGCACGCCTGGTAAAACTCCACCGCGCCGTACAGCACGCCGTGGTCGGTGATGGCACAGGCGTCCATGCCCAGCTCCTTCACGCGTTGGACCAGCTTCTTAATCCGGCACGCGCCGTCCAGCAGGCTGTATTCCGTATGCAGATGCAGGTGCGCGAACGCCATAGCCGCCCCTCCCTTTTGAACCTAAACTCTCACATTTATCATTATACCGCAAACGGAACGGAATGTAAAATAAAAAGTGAGCGCCGGGAAGGGGCTTTCTGACAATTCAGCCCATTTTCTGTATCTTTCAGACAGACCGTCTGGCGCAAAACACGCAGATGTGCTATACTGTTTCCGTTCACAGGGGGAAAGCGGACGGGCGAATGCCCGGCGCGGGTTTCCCCGCAGCAGTTACAAGGAGGTACCAAACCATGTCCCAGTTCACTCAGCCGCTCAACACGCCCACGCCCAAGGCCCCGAAGCAAGTCAATAAAAAGGGCATGACGGGCCTGATCCTGGCGGTTGTGATCATTTTGATCGCGCTGGTGATTTTCTTCCGCTGCACCGTGCAGATCGACACCGGCTACACCGCCATCGTGACCACCTTCGGCAAGGTGGAGGACTACACCATGGAAGCCGGTTTCCATTTCAAGAGCCCCTTCCAGGAAATCATCCTGATGGACAACCGGGAGCAGAAAACCCCCTTCTCCACCCAGGCGTTTTCCAGCGACATCCAGCAGGTGGACATCGTGGGCTCCATCAACTACGCCATCAATAAGTCCACCGCCATGACCCTGTTCAAGGAGGTCGGCACCGACTACTTCAACAAGCTGGTCAATCCCCGCATGCTGGAAAACACGAAGGCCGTGTTCTCCAAGTACACCGCCGAAAACCTGGTCAGCGCCCGGGAGCAATTGTCCATCCAGATCCGGGACAACCTGAGCAAGGAAATGGAGCGCTACGGCATTTCCATCATCAGCGTGTCCATTGAGAACATCGACTTCACCGACGCCTTCACCGACGCCGTGGAAGCCAAGCAGGTCGCCGCCCAGCGCAAGCTCCAGGCCGAGATCGAGCAGGAGCAGAAGACCATGGAAACCCAGCAGCAGGCGGCCCGCCAGAAGATCGAAGCCGACGCCAAGGCCGCGGTGGTGAAGGTCAACGCCGACGCCGAAGCCTACTCCACCCGCGTAAAGGCCGAAGCCGAGGCCGAAGCGAACCAGAAAATCGCCGAATCCCTGACCCAGAACCTGATCGAATTCACCCAGGTGAAGCAATGGAACGGCCTGCTGCCCACCTATGTGTCCGGCGGCGCGGCGGAAGCCCTGCCCGTGCTGAGCCTGAACGGAACTTCCGAAGCCGAACCCGCAAAAGCGGAATAAAACCAACAAGTCCATAGCCTGACCGGCACAAACTCCGGCCAGGCTTTTTTGCCGCCAAAATTCCAAAATCATATTGAAATCTTGATTCCCATATTGTATCATACAGGTGGGAGGTGGGATCATGCGGGAGGATATATTTGGAAGCCGTTCCGAAACGAAAGGCGCGGTGAATCCCAATCAGAAAATCACGAAGATCGTTATTACAGGCGGGCCCTGCGCAGGCAAGACCACGGCCATGAGCTGGATACAGAACGCTTTCACAAAAAAAGGATACATGGTGCTGTTCGTGGACGAAACGGCTACCGAGCTGATCGGCGGCGGCGCGCCGTGGAAGTTCACCAAATCCAACCGGGATTACCAGTTCCGGCTGACGGAACTGATGCTGGCTAAGGAGCGGGCCTTTACGGAAATCGCCAAGACCTTCGATGCGGACAAGGTGCTCATCGTGTGCGACCGGGGCGCGCTGGACAACCGGGCCTACATGAGCGACGAGGAGTTCAAGTATGTGCTCAAACGCCTGGACACCAACGAAGTGGCCCTGCGGGATCATTACGACGCGGTGTTCCACCTGGTCACGGCGGCCAAAGGCGCGGAACAGTTCTATACCCTGGCCAATAACGCCGCCCGGTATGAAACCGTGGAGGAAGCCGTGAAGGTGGACGATTCGCTGATCGAATCCTGGACGGGGCATCCCCACCTGCGGGTCATCGACAACCGGTTCGACTTCGACGAAAAAATGCTGAACCTGATTGGCGAGATTTCCACGTTCCTGGGCGAGCCGCGGCCGGTGGAAACGGGGCGGAAGTTCCTCATCAAGTACCCCGACATTCAGGCCCTGGAAAAGAAGCCCAACTGCCAGGCCGTGGACATCATGCAGGCGTACCTGCACAGCGAGGTGCCCGGCGAATTCATCCGCATCCGCCAGCGGGGGCAGGACGGGAATTACATCTACTACAAAACACGCAAGCGCCAGATCGAGGGCGGCAAGCGCATCGAGCTGGAAGAGCGCCTGACCCAGGAGGAATATCTCGACCTGCTCATGCAGGCCGACCCCTCCTACCGTCCCATCCGCAAGCGGCGCTACTGCCTGAGCGAAAACGGGCTGTATTACAACATCGACCTTTATCCCCAGTGGCCCGACCAGGCGCTGATGGAAATCGAGCTGTACAAGGAAGACCAGCAAGTGATCATCCCGGAGGGCATCCAGGTGATCCGCGAGGTCACGGACGAGGTGGAATACACCAATCCCTATATTGCGAAAATCAGGTAAACACGCGCTTTTTATCCCCGATCCGGCTCAGCCAGGTCGGGGCTTTTTTTGTCCGGAACCCTCCGCCCGATCCGGCATATGCTGAAAAGCACAGGAGGTGGGGCGGAATGAAGACGCTGAGTGACGTATCTGTTGGGGAAGGAGGCAGGGTGCGCGGCGCGGAAGGAACGCTGAGCCGCCGCCTGCGCGACCTGGGCTTCACCCGGGGCGCGGCGGTGGAATGCCTGTTCGCCGCGCCGGGACGCGGCATGCGGGCGTACCGGATACGGGGAGCCGTGATCGCCCTGCGGCAGCGGGACGCCCGGCAGGTGGCAATGGAGGAAAACGAACATGCGTGAAGCGCGAACCATCGTCCTGGCGGGCAACCCCAACGTGGGCAAATCCACCGTGTTCAACGCCCTCACCGGCCTGAAACAGCACACGGGCAACTGGCCCGGCAAGACCGTCACAGCAGCCCGCGGCGCGTGTTCGCTGGAGGGAGAAACCTTCCAAATCATCGACACCCCCGGCGCTTATTCCCTCCGCGCCCACTCCGCCGAGGAAGAGGCGGCGATGGAAGCCGTGTGCTTTTCCCGTGCCGACGCGGTGATCGTGGTATGCGACGCGGCGTGCCTGGAGAGAAACCTGAACCTGCTGTACCAAGTGATGGAAATCACGGATCGGGCGGTGCTGTGCGTGAACCTGCTGGACGAGGCGGAAAAGCGGGGCGTTCGGGTGGATGTGGAAGCCCTGTCCCAAGCTCTGGGCATTCCCGTGGCCGGCGCCTGCGCCCGGGAGGGCAAAGGACTGAAAGAACTGTTACGGGCGGCCAAGCGCGTAATGGACGCGCCGCCCGCGCCCCGCCGCGCACACTACCCCGACGCCGTGGAGCAGGCCGCCGCGGGCCTGGCGGAGCAATTGCGGGAACCGCTGGAAAACGTGATGAATCCCCGATTCGCGGCCCTGCGGCTGATGGAAAACGACGGCTGCTTCCGCCGGGAACTGGCGAAGCGAATGGTCATCAACGCCTCTGTGGAGACGGCGGTTCAGCGGGCGCGCGCGCAAACCGGCCTGAACCCGGAGGCGCTCTCCGCCCTGCTGACGGAAAGCGTTTACCGGGCGGCGGAGGAAGCCTGCGCCGCGGCGGTGAAAAAGCCCATGAAAAGCCGGGAAGCCCTGCTGAAATGGGACCGCAGGCTGACCGGCTGGGCGGGCGTGCCGGTGATGCTGCTGCTTTTGGCGCTGGTGTTTTTCATTACACTCAAGGGAGCCAACTGGCCTTCCGCGTGGCTGGCGGCGGTTTTCGGAAAGGCCGAAGCGCTGCTGCGAAGCGGCCTGGATGCGCTGCGCTTTCCACCCTTCTGGACGGCGCTGCTGACGGAAGGAGCCTTCCGCACCCTGGGCCGGGTCATCGCGGTGATGCTGCCGCCCATGGCGATTTTCTTTCCGCTGTTTACGCTGCTGGAGGATTCGGGCTACCTGCCCCGTGTGGCCTTTACCCTGGACGGGATGTTCGAGCGCTGCCATGCCTGCGGCAAGCAGGCCCTGACCATGTGCATGGGATGCGGGTGCAACGCGGTGGGCGTGATGGGCTGCCGCATCATCGACAGCCCAAGGGAGCGGCTGATCGCCCTGCTCACCAACAACTTCATTCCCTGCAACGGCCGCTTTCCCACGCTGTTTGCCATGCTGACGCTGTTCTTCGCGGGCGGCGGGCTGGGCGGAGCGCTCCTTTCGGTGGGCTTGCTGACGGGCTTGGCGGCGCTGGCCGTGGGCGTGACGCTGCTTGCGTCCCGGCTGCTGTCCGCCACGGTGCTGCGAGGCGTGCCTTCCTCTTATACTTTAGAACTGCCGCCCTGCCGCAAGCCCCAGTTCGGCAAGGTGATTCTCCGCTCCCTGCTGGACAGGACGCTGTTCGTGCTGGGCCGGGCGGCGGCGGTGGCCGCGCCTGCGGGTGTGTTGATCTTCCTGCTGACCCACGTACAGGCGGGCGGTCAAACGCTGCTTTCCCACATCACGGCGTTTCTTGACCCGCTGGGGCGGCTGATGGGCCTGGACGGGGTGATCCTGGCGGGCTTCCTGCTGGGCTTCCCTGCCAATGAAATCGTGCTGCCCATGATCGCGCTGGCCTACACGGCGGGCGGGGCTTTGCAGGAAACGGCAGACTTAGCCGCACTGGGCAGCCTCCTCCGGGCCCATGGCTGGACGGCGCTGACCGCCCTGAACCTGATGCTCTTTTCCCTGTTCCATTTTCCCTGCTCCACCACCCTGCTCACCATCCGCAAAGAAACCGGCAGCGCCAAATGGACGGCCTTCGCCTTCGCCCTGCCCACGGCGATCGGGATGGTTTTGTGCATGATCACGAACGCTTTTGCAAAAATTTTATGAAAACATGTTTTTTGTGGCAGGAATTTTCCTTTTTCCGTCGTATATTATAAATAGAGACAGCGGAAAAAGAAAAAAGCCGGAGGGCTCCGGCCATATAACGAGAGAGGAGTTGTTCCCACATGAAGACCACCATCACCGCGAAAAACATGATCGTGACGCCGGGCATTACCAACCGGATCACCAAGAAAACCGCCACCATGGAGCGGTATTTGAAGCCCGATACAGAAATGTTTGTACGCCTGCGCCGGGAACGGGATGAACGCATTTGCGAAATCACCGTTCCCATGAAGGACGTGACCCTGCGCGCCGAATCCTCCAGCAAGGATAACCTGTTTATGTCCATTGACAGCGCCCTGGCCAAACTGGAACGCCAGATCCTGCGCCACCGCACCAAGCTGGAAAAGCGCCTGCGGGAGGACGCCTACACGGAAGAGACCCCCGAATTCATCGAGGACATCACCGCCTACGGCCCCACCGAGCGCAAGATCGTGCGCACCAAGGAATTCCCCGTGCGCCCCATGGCCGTGGAGGACGCCATCCTGCAAATGGAGCTCCTGGGCCACACCTTCTTCGTCTTCGTCAACATCGAAACCGAGCGCACCAACGTCCTTTATCTGCGCAAGGACGGCAACCTGGGCCTGCTGGTGCCGGAAGCCTGAGCATTATTATAGATAAAATTACGCGGCCCCCGAAAACGGGGGCCGTTTTTTTAGCTCATGCATGGACGAAAAAAGTGAAGGGAGGAAGCTTGGTTCATTCCGCCTTATACGCCCGAAACAAATCCCATCGAACAGCTCCGGCCAACAAGGGACGATCTGCATGGTTACCCATTGCCCGACTTTCTCCGGCTATTTGATCAGGCAAGGTTCTCCGATGCCGATGATCTCATCGTAGTACTTTTGCGCAGGAGCAAGCAATGCAATTCGGCCTGAATTGAAAAAAAGCTTGTTGGCGGCTCAGCCCCAAGCCCCAACTGCCAGAGCAAAGCTCTGTGGTTGTTGGTGAAGAATCATTCATTTTCCGGATAATAAAACGAAAGAAAACTGTAAGATGTGCTCTTTCAAAATGCATGTTTTTTACCAACGATCCCGCGTTCTGTTCCCCGCAATCCGGCAAAGCAAACTTTTTTCATCCAGGCTATTGACTCTTACGCTGCGTCATAGTTTATGATATACTTACCGCGGACGAAGGGGGGATTTCCATGATGACGGTGCACGAGGTGAGCAGGCTGACGGGCGTGAGTATCCGCGCCTTGCAGTATTACGACAAAATCGGCCTGCTGCATCCGGCGGAATACACAGAGGCGGGCTATCGGCTATACGACGATGCGGCGATGGAAACGCTGCAGCAGATTCTGCTGTTCCGGGAATTGGAATTCCCCCTGAAGGACATTCAGCAGATCATCCAGAGCCCGTCCTTCGATCGGAAAAAGGCGCTGGAGCAGCAGATCGAATTGCTCCAAATGAAAAAGGAACACCTGGAAAACCTGATCAAACTCGCCCGCGAAATCCAAGCAACAGGAGGAAAAAAGCACATGGACTTTTCCGCATTCGACACGAAAAAGATGGACGAGTATGCCGCCCAGGCGAAGGCGTCCTGGGGCGCGACGCCGGCATATCACGAGTACGAACAGAAATCGAAAGGCCGAACCCCGGCCGAAAACCGGGAGCTGGGCGAACGGATGATGGAGATCTTCGCGGAGATCGGCGCCGTCAAAAACGAAGATCCCGCGTCCGAACAGGCGCAGGCGCTCATCCGAAAACTGCGGGATTTCATCACGGAGCATTACTATACTTGCTCGGATCAGGTGCTGCTGGGGCTGGGCCAGATGTACGCCGCCGGCGGCGAAATGACGAAGAACATCGACCGGTACGGCGGAGAAGGAACAGCTGCTTTCACGAACGCGGCCATCCAGGCGTTCTGCAGATAATAAACCGTCCAAAACCAATCAAGGCGGAAGAACTGCGTGATAGAATCACCAGTCCTTCCGCCTCTTTGATGGATTGCCAGAGACTTTTTGATCGCACGGCAGCCTGGAATTTGCATGCGCTTCCCGGCGCAGTATTTTTGTAAACCGCATGGCGATCATCTGTTCCTTCGGTTGTGCTCCGGCTGGCGGTAGAATTCATTCTTGGCGGAGAACATGGCGCTTTCCGCCTCATTTACCAGCTCCTGCATACCAAAAGAACCCTGCCCTTTCTCACGGGCAGCCATGCCGAAGGAT
>CADBCX010000065.1 GCA_902793245.1 uncultured Eubacteriales bacterium
CTTTCCCCAGCGCTTTTCCCTCGCTTTCTTGGGCCAGAAGCCCTCAAGCTTTCGTAATCCCCTGCGCGGCAGGCGGAGATTGTCGGTTTATTCCAACGGCGTAATATCGCCAGATGCGGGTCCAGGGGGATCATCCCCCTGGTGGGGGTCTGGGGCGCATAGCCCCAGCGTAACCCCTTGTTGGATTTTCATCCTTTACAACAAGGCTGTTAACAGTATCAAAACATCCTGCGAATGAAAGCGTCGTTGACAGTCAGGCTGTCCGGGTTTACACGGCAGGGCAGAAACAGCACCTGTACGCCTGCTTCTTTCGCTGCGCAGAGGGCCTCGCCAAATTCCGGGTGCATAGCCACGTTTGGCCTTACTTCGGTTACCCCGTCCATTTGGATGACAAAGGCAAGCATCGCCCGGTATCCCTCGGCAACAGATTTCGCCAGTTCCCGCAAATGCTTCACGCCCCGTTCCGTCGGCGCGTCGGGGAAGTAGCCGATGCCGTCCATTTCCAGGGTGCAGCCTTTTACTTCCATCAGGTATCGTTCCGCGCCGCGGGCCATAAAGAAATCCAGCCGGGACTGCCCATAGCGGTATTCCGGCACAATTTCGTCAAAGCCCTGCCCGTCCAGCCATTCCCGCGCTACATGATTAGGCGCCTGGCTGTCGATGTTGATCAGCCTGCCGTTGCCCTTGCGCACGGCAATCAGATCATACGCCGTCTTTCTGCCGGGCGTGCCGGGGGCAGTCAGGAACACTTCCGCACCGGGCAGCAGCAATTCCCTGCATCGCCCGGTGTTTTTCACGTGGACGGTCTCGGCGCGGCCGTTCAGAAGGACATGCGCGATAAAGCGGTTGGGGCGGTCAAGGAAAACCGCCCCGGCAACATTGCTGTATTGCATGCTTGTATCCGTGGAGGCGATTCAGTCAGCGGGCAGCCGTCCGCCGTTCAATCGTTTCGATCAAATCCCGCATCCGGCCCAGCTTGCCTTCCATATCCTGCACCATTTTGATATGCGTGCGGGCGCGCTGCAGGTTCTGGCCGGGGCGGGCACGGTGGAAATACACGTCGCCGTTCAGGAAGTCCGCCAGGAACCGGGAGCCGCATTCCAGCGTCATGAGCAGCGCGCCCATGGGCAGGGTTTCCTTTTCCAGGGGGGTGAGGCGCCGGCCGCAGGCGGACAGGAACCCCTGGGCATAGGCTTCAAACAGCCGCATCGACATGCCCACCTTGTCCATATCCTGCTCGTCCTCCGGGGCGGTAGCCGCGCCGAAGCGGATGGAATCGCCAAAGTCGTTCGCCGCCAGGCCGGGCATCACCGTGTCCAGGTCGATCACGCACAGGGGCGTGCGCGTGGCGGCGTCCAGCAGCACGTTGTTCAGCTTGGTGTCGTTGTGGGTCACGCGCAGGGGCAAATCGCCTTTTCTCAGCAGGCTCGTCAGGCAATCGGCATACTTTTCATAGGCCAGATACTGGTCGATTTCGCTTTCCGCTTCCTTGACGCGGCCCGCTTCGTCCTTGCGGATGGCTTCTTTCAGCTGGCTGTAGCGCGCGGGGGTGTCGTGGAAATGGGGAATGATCTCCACCAGCGTATGGGCCGGGAAGTCTGCCAGCTGGTTCTGGAACGTACCGAACGCCAGGCCGCTCTGCTGCAAGTCATGCTCATTCTCGGGCCGGTCGAGGCACAGACTGTCCGTCACGAACTCGTATACGCGCCAAGTCTCGCCGTCCGCGTCCACAAAGTACATATCCTTGTCCCGGGTGGGCACCAGCGTCAGCACGCGGCGGGGATCCGGGGTCTGCTGCCGGAGATAGGATGTAACGGCGGAAATGTTCCGCATCAGGCCGGGGATATCCGGGAACACATGGCGGTTCACCTTTTGAAGAATATATGCGTGAGGCGCGTCGGTGTTGACCAGGTAGGTTTCGTTGATGTGCCCGTTGCCGTACCGCTCGCAGCTTACGGGCGTCCCTTCCAGTTGAAACTGAGAAATGATGTGCTGCATGCCGTTCCCTCCCGATGAATCGCCCGAGAAGTAAAATACTTCTTCTTTTGCATGAAAAACTCATTTTCTTCCGTTATAATACCAGGATGGCCGGCAGCTTTCCCTGACGGGAACCGCCGTCCCGCGCCGGGGCGCATCCAAGGACGCGCCTGTGCGCTCATCATTATACCTGAATCCGGGGGATTTGTCATCTCTTTTCACACAGGAGGGTATATTTTTATTTGTTACAAAAAAGTTACAAAAATGATACATTTAAGTGAAAATCGGTATTGACAACCACTATTCGACATTTTATAATTGGTAAGGATATTTGCCGGGCCACGGATGTGCGCACGGCTGGCATCACAAAGAATCATTGATGAGGAAATCAGCCGCAGGCTGATTCTCCGTCCAGCCGGGCCACGAATGTGAGCACGGCTGGCATCACAAAGAAAGGGGTAGAGAGGAATGCAAAAAGCGCGCCAACGGCTGTTCATCCTTCTCTGCGTGTTTGTTCTGCTTATCGCCGGACCGATGGAAAGCATGGCCGCCGCAGAAACCACATATAAACTGCCATGGGATTTTACGGGCGGTATGCCGCTGAAAGCGGAATATTTTTATGGCGGCACCACCTATGCCGACCCTACCATCGCTGTAAAAATACAGCGGGGCGTGTTTGACCGCGGCGCGGAGACCGGCTGCGAATACTGGGTAGCTTCCATTAAGATTGCCCATCCTTCCCAGCTGCGCACGGCAGCGGCCAACGGCTTCCAGTCCGAAATGACGATCAAGGGCACCGCCCTGGCCCGGCGCGTGAACGCGGTGCTGGCCATCAACGGCGATTATTTTTATTTCACCCATCACGGCTATATCCTGCGCCAGGGCCAGCTGTTCCTGGACGACCTGCGGGGAGACCGGGATGTGCTGCTCATCGACGAGGACGGCGATTTCCATATCGTGCGCAATCCCTTTACCGGCATGGTGGGACAGACCATCGACGGCAAACAGGTCATGCAGGCGTTTTTCTTTGGCCCGGTGCTGGTGCAGAACGGCAAGCTGGTGCGGGATATGGATCTGCGCTACGACATGCGCGCCGAGGAGAGGCGGCAGAGGATGTGCATCGCCCAGGTGGGGCCGCTGGAATACAAATGCATCTGCTGCGGGCCGCCCGCCCGCGGCAATTCGGGCATGAACCTGCTGGAGTTCGCCCATCTGGTGTACAGCCTGGGCGTGCAGACAGCCTATAACCTGGACGGCGGCGACTCCACCATGCTGATTTTCAACGGACAGAAAATCAACGATCCCAAGAGCCCTGATACCCGGGATATTGCCGACATTATCTATTTCGCTTCGGCGTTTGGAGCAAAGTAAATGAACACATTCTATTGGCTGACACTGCTTGTGACCCTTTTGGTGAGTATGGCCTGTCTGGCAATCCGCGCAAAAAAACGGGGGATGAAAACAGCCCCCGTTTTTACTGGCGCTTTATTGGGCGCCGCCCTGGCGCTGGCGATGTCCAAGGTGCTGTATGCGATTCTTTTGTCCAGCAAGGTCTGGCCCCGGTACGGCTGGGCGTCGCTGCTGCGGATGGACGCGGCGGAGTTTTCCTTTATCGGCGGCTGCCTGGGCATGACGCTGGGCATGGTGCTGAGCGCAAAGCTGTTTAAAATCAGGGCTGCGAAGCTGCTCAGCCTGTTCGCTCCGGTCGGCGCGCTGATGGTGGCGGGCGTGCGGGGCGCCGAAATCTTTCTGGACATGCAGGGCGCGGGTGCATATGTGGAAAACGAAGCGTTCGCCCGCATGCCCTTCGCGATCAGCAACGAATGGGGCGAATGGTTCTGGGCGGTTTTCCTGCTGGAATCGCTGTTCGCCCTGATTGTGGCGGCGGTGTTCGCGGTTCGGAAAAAGGAGGACCGCATTCCCAGCCTGCGCTTTGAGCGCGTGGTATATTATCTGTGCGTGCCGCAGATTTTCTGTGAAAGCCTGCGGGCCCTGGGCATGCGCTGGGGCTTCGTGCGCATCGAGCAGGTGCTGTGCGGCGTGATCATTGAAGGATTGCTGATTTACGGCTGCCTGCAATGCGCCGCGCCGAAAGGCTTCTGGAAACGATTCTGGCCCTGCCTCGCGGCAATCGGCTGCGTGGGCGTTATCGTGGGCGTGGAATTCGGCCTGGACAAAACCCAGATCCCCGACGTGTTCTGGTACTGCGTGATGATCGCAGCGCTCGTGGGTTTCGGCCTGTTGGAAAACGTGGTTACTGCCAGGCGCTACCGCCAGCAAATAGGAAACTGACCGGTTGCACGGTAGAAAAGAAGCATCCCAAGCCTTCCTTTTTATGGAAGCATGGGATGCTTCTTTATTAACTGTCACTGCCCCAAAGCCTCTTCTTCCTTTTGTTACGGAAAAGATGAAAAGATTACGATTCTTTTTAAAATTGGAAATATATTTAAAAAAGATTACGAACTTTGTACTTTTTTCTTAACACTTTTTTTATAAATACTTGACATTTTTGAAAAAATAATGTATGATGTTACGCGTAAGCCAAGTATGGAAATGGAATGAATTTCAGCTTACTAAGGAGAGAGAACCATGAAAAGAGTAATTGCACTGGCTTTGGCAATGGCGCTGGTGTGCTCTTTGACGCCGGCGCTGGCATATTATGTGCCAAAGCATATAGATGAATATGAAGGTTTGCCTTTATTGCCCATGCTGAGCGAATTCGCCGCCATGCGCACCCGGCAGGTGGAAGAAATTGTAACGATCTACCTGGACAAAGAAGTGGATAACCTGCGGGCAAACTGGCTGGAATATAATAACGAGCATGAGGAAGAACTGGAAGTCAACGATGAGCTGATCGCTTATCTGGATACCACCGGCCACAAATACCAGGTCGGCGCCCACTGGACCAACGCCTATGCCACGGAGACCTATACGGAAAACACCCTGACGGCTGAACAGAAGGCCGCTGGCCTGGAAGAAAGGTATCAGACCATGCTGCGGGACTCCGACGCCAAAGAGGGCAAGGAAGTCGGCGACACGATGGCTCAGCGGGACAGCCTGCGCGAAGTGAACGCCTCCACCAAAGTTTCCTCGGGCACGGTCGTGAAGAAAAACGATTCCGCCGAAGAAGAGCTGAAGGGCTATTTGTACAACGACCAGCCCGATAAATTTACCAAGCACGAAATTCCTTTCACCTATAATCCCAACAATGTGGCCGGCAGCAACGCGCAGATCGAAACTTCCATTAACACCTTCAAGCAAATGGCGACGCAGGAAGCCCAAGCCGCTACCGATGCGCTGGGACAGCGGCACTATGACAAGTACGGCAGCCGCTCCGATCTGCAGAACTATTACTGCGTGAAGGTGCAGGAGCCTTATTACGCCGTGGTGAAAACGCTGGAGGACGGCAGGTTCTGCATCCTGTCCCGCTACAAGTATGACACAAACGTGAAGTACATCAACGTGCCTTCGGGCTTCAAGCTGTACCGCGTGAACGGTTTTGTGACGGCCTGGCATCCCACCTACGCCGCCTCCGACGGCACTTCGGACGGCCGCTACACCGTGGCCTATCTGTCCGACCAGACGATCGACGATGAAACCTGGACCGTGGCCTATGGCCGCAACGGGAAAATCCAGTGGTTCTACCTGACGATGTATGACACGGAATTCTTCGGCTATGATCTGGGCACCGCCATCATCAAGTTTGAGCCCTGCAACACCGGCTGGTATATCCGCGAAATCACCGAAACCTACGAGGACGGCTCCTACATCAGCGCGTACTACAACCGCACCGGGAACGGCAAGCTGTCTTACTATCGCGTCGAAGGGATCTACGAAGAATAACGCGCTTTCCTTTCTCCCCTGTCCGCCAGCGGATGGGGGAGAAATTAGTTACAAGAATATTGCAAATTTGTGTTATTTTGAAATATTTTCTTAATAATTGCTTGACATTTCTTCTTGCTTTCTTTATAATTAAATGGGCGGGAAAAGAATGCTAAATGCAAACATGTTTTCCCGTTAAAGCAGATCATCCCAAGCTTTTGTGTTTTCCTGATACGAAAGAGGGGAAAATACCACAGAAAAAGGAGATGCACTTATGAGAAGAGCGATTGCCATGATGCTTGCATTGGCGCTGATCTCCTCTGCGTCTGTTGCTTTTGCGAGTTGTATCGGCGTGGAAGAGATTACCGCGCAGAGCAAGATTTCCAATTTCCCGGATTTGAAAATGTTTGCGGCGCTGCGGGCGTCCGTACCGGATGAATTCGGCCGCGTGACCGTCACCCTCAGCGAGCGCGTGGACAGGCTGTGGGCCAACTGGATGGGAAAGAACGAGAAGCCCGAGGAACTGTTTTTGGATGACAGCCTGACGGCGAAGTTCTATACCAAGGGGCATCCTTACCAGGTTGGCGCCATGCCTCCCGCCCAGGCGAACCTGTACAAGCAGGAAACCTCCAAGCGGTATGTCATCCAGTTCGGCGCGCTGGAATCCCAGATCAACTGGCGCACCGTTCAGGCCAGGAACGCCGCGGGTCACGGCGACTTGGTGGAAGTCGTGGAGCCGCATTGGATTTTGTACCGGATCTCTGACGACGTGGTGTTCAACGAATACAGCGATAAGCTGAACTGCACGGATATTGATGTGCCGGAGGGGTTCAGGCTCCAGAAGGTGGACGGCTATGCCGTTGCCTGGCGTTACGGCTCCAAGGGCTCCGACGGCTCGCCCAACCTGGCTTATATTACCCTGCAGAAGGGCTACATCGTGATTTACAGCCGCAGCGGCAAAATTCAGTATGTCACCGAATACTCGCCGGATATTAAGGTTTTCGGCGTGGACGTAGGCTCCAGCGCGCTGAAAAACAGCCCGGCGCAGGTGCTGTCCGCTTACTGCGTGCCCGCAAAAATATCGGAATACAAGGATCTGCCCGAAATGCCCTCCGTTTTCAGCTTTGCCACCCTGTCGCCCGTGAAAGCCGCGGATGGAAAATCCATAACCGTTTTCCTGGACAGGCCGGTGGACCGCATCTGGGTGAACTGGATGGGCAAAGGCGAAGAACCGGAAGAATTGAAGGTCGACTCCGGACTGAAAGCCACTTTCTCCACCACAGGCCATAAATACCAGCCCGGCGCGAAATGGGTGGGCAATTATGAAGTCGTTGAAAAAGGCCCCCGTCAGGAGATTGTGTGGGGCGCGTATCCGTCCTTCATCAGTTGGGCAACCAACCAGGTGAGGCTGATCAGCGGCGATGAATATCCCATTCAGGTGGTTTTGCCGCACTGGGAGGTTCAGGAAATCAAAACCGGCACCGTCGCCGCGGAATACAGCGATAAGCTGAACTGCACCGACATCCATGTGCCCGAGGGCTATAAGCTGGTGAAAAAAACGGGCTACGCGGTGGCTTACAACGTCCAGGGCGCGGGCTCCGACGGCTCGCCGAACCTGGCGTACATTACAGAGCAAAAGGGATTCACCGTGATCTATAACCGCGCCGGGAAGATCGTGAGCGTGATTAAGCAGATCCCGCAGACTCATCTTTTCAGCGCGTGTACGGGCACCACGACAGTGCGGTACCAGCTGAGCGAGTTCGGCAAATGGTATGTCAGCGACGTGACGGAGGTGTATCCCAATAACCGCTCCATCACCGCTGTTTACAGCCGCTATGGAAACGGGAAACTGGTTGATTGCCAGGTGTCTGATTTCTGATATATAATATGAACAGCCTTGTTGTAAAGGACGAAGGCCCAACAGGAGGTTGCGCGGGGATTTCACCCCAGGCTCCTGCTCCGCTATCCTTTACAGCAGGGCTGTTCGTCGTATAAGGCCCAGGTTTTTGTGGCAAAAAAAGGCTGCCTCGCAGGGAGGCAGCCAATTTTCGCTTTGAGAGAAGGAATCAATACTTCCGCTTCCGAGCGGCTTCCGCCTTCTTCTTGCGCTTTACGCTGGGCTTTTCATAATGTTCGCGCTTACGAACTTCTGCCAGGACGCCCGCGCGGGCGCACTGACGCTTAAAACGCTTCAGGGCGCTTTCCAGCGATTCGTTCTTGTTTACATGAACCTCAGACACTTGTTTTCCCTCCCTTCGCTCATCTCGCCTGAAACAACACCGCTTGCACGGTGCTCGCCGTTTGACCGGCGGATGGCGACCGTGAGTGTATTATACCGCGTTCGGCCGGGAGAGTCAACAGCTTTTTTTCGGCTGGAAGATGTTTTTACATTTTATCAATTATGATGGAAGAAAACCGACCAATCACGCCATCGGAAGACTCGGGATGCATCGAAGGGCCGCGGCCCTTCGATTGTAATCCGCAGGCGACGGCGTGTACGTCGCCGAGGAGCGGTCCATGACCGCTTCCTTTATCAATTTCTGACCGTAAAATGAGCGTTTCCGTAGGAAATGCCATTTTACAAGAAATTGATGCACCCATCGAAAGACTGCTTCAGCTGTCTTTCGATGGCAGAGCATCGACAGAGTCGATACTCTGTGACCAATCACGCCATTTTGTCTTCCATCTGCCGCCCTCCCAAAATGTGGAAATGCAGGTGCGGCACGCTCTGGCAGGCGTCGGGACCGCAGTTGGACACCACGCGGAAGCCGTTCTCCAGCCCTTCCTGGGCGGCGATTTTGCCGATGGCCCGCATGATGGCGCAAACCGCGTCGTCGGGCAGCTTGCTCATCTCGGCAATGCTGGCCACGTGCTGCTTGGGCACCACCAGCACATGGGTCGGGGCCTGGGGATTGATGTCCCGGAAGGCGTAGCAGAAGCCGTCCTCATAGACCTTCGTGGACGGAATGTCCCCGGCGATGATTTTGCAGAACAGACAGTTTTCCATGGTTGATGCTCCTTTCTTACTCAATCCAATCCGCGGGCCGAATATCCAAGGGCTGACCCTCCCGGATGTCCCGCAGGATCATGAGGGATTTTTCGCCCTCGATGGAACGGTGTTTGGGGTTTTCCAGGGCCAGCACAAAGCAGATGCCCATCACGGTGATGGAGAATTCCTTCATCAGCTCGATCATGCCCCGGGCGGTGCCGCCGCCGCGCATGAAATCGTCCACGATCAGGCATTTCTGGCCTTCGCGCACGGCGCGGCGGGAGAGGGCCATGGTTTCGATGTTGCCGGAGCCGGACACATAGGAAATGTTGACCGCGCTGCCCTCATACACCTTCGTGGCGTGGCGGGCGATGATCAGCGGCACCCGCAGGGCGTTGGCGGCCATCATCGCCACCGGGATGCCCTTGGTTTCCATGGTGAGAACGAAGTCCACATGGAAGTCATAGTATTGGCTGGCGATCAGCGTGCCCATGCCCTGCACCAGCGTGGGGTCGGACAGGATATCCGAAAAATACAAATACCCGCCGGGCAGGTGCCGCCCCGGTTCCCGGAGCCTGTCGCAGATTCCTTCCACAAATTCCCGGTTCGCGCTCTTGAGACCAATCGGACGGTAACGCACGCCGCCTGCCGCGCCGGTGACGGTTTCCAGCTTGCCCAGGTGAAACTGGTTCATCGTCTCCTGAAGGATTGCCACGTCCTCGCTGACGGTGGATTTGGCGGTGGAAAACAGCTCGCAGAAATGGGAAAGGGTGAAAATGCGATTGGGCGAGGAGGTCAGAATCTGGGTCATGGCCGCCAGCCGCTCGTTCCGCTTGATCTTGTCCATGGCAAAAATACGTCCTCTCTGAGAAGTAATGCTCAACAAAACAGAATTATACCACAGAATTACGAATAATTCCAGAGGGAGAAGCAAAAAATGTTCGGGAAAATACAAAAAAGAAGCAAGTTTTGCGCCTTGAAAAAATGAGCAAGTTCTGATAAACTTATTTGAAAATATGTTGATAAATTTATCAAAATATCCTTGACAATTCGGGGAACATATGGTAAGATGTAGCCAGATAGGAAAAGAACCTATCGGGAAAAGATCGGAAGCTTCCCAATGGGGAAGCAATGAAAAGACAGAAAAAAGGATCGTTCCAGAAGGAGGAGATTCCCATGGATCAAGCGCTGCGGGCGGCGGGCAAGAACCACGGACAATTGAATATCATCTGGACAATGATCTGCTGATAAAAAAGGCTTGAATTTCAAAAAGAAATCAAGCGACGCGGAACGCGAACAGAAAGCAGAAACAAAGAAAACAAACATCGGAAAAATACCCTGAACCCGCCGCGGTACCCGGATCAAAGATCGAACACGAAAAAATGTGTTATTCAGGAACGGAGCGCAGAAGAAAACGAGATTGCACAGCTGGCTGAAACGCTTTCGGTTCCGTTGGTCATGATCCCAAAAAGGGTTGACGATACAAGTTTCAAGGGCCCGCAGGAGTCGGGCCCTCTTTTGTGCCCTTCGGGACAGCCCAGGCGTTTTCAAAAGACGGAAACGTCTGGGCTGTTTTTTGTATACTTTTTCTTCCTTTGGCCACACTATGCCTAAGGGGGAAGAAAGCATGAAACGATGGAAAGCCGGACTTCTGGCGTTGATTTTTCTGGCGGCGCTGTTTCCGAGCGACGCGAACGCGGCTGTGGCCTGGGGTGACCGGGGCAACGACGTGACCCGCATCCAGCAGCGGTTGAGACAGTACGGGTACATGGACGCGCCGGCGGACGGCATATTCGGCCAGGCCACCTATGACGCGGTGGTATGGTTCCAGCGAAAGAATGGCCTGAAAGCCGACGGCGTGGTGGGGCCCGCCACTGCCGCCGCGCTGGGTATTTCTTTGAGCGCTGATGCGGAAGCGGCGTCTTATTACGAGAGTGAAATCTATACACTTGCCCGGCTGGTGCACGCGGAGGCGCGGGGCGAGCCCTATCTTGGAAAGGTCGCGGTGGCGGCGGTGGTGCTGAACCGGGTGCGGTCAGCGTCCTTTCCCAACACCATCAGCGGCGTCGTGTATCAGGCGGGAGCGTTCGACTGTGTTGCGGACGGACAGATTCGCCTCACGCCCGACAGCGATTCCATCCGCGCCGCCCGCGACGCCATGAACGGCTGGGACCCTACCGGCGGCTGCGTGTATTATTACAACCCCGCCACCTCCACCAGCGCCTGGATCTGGAGCCGCGAAGTGCGCCTCACCATCGGCGCGCATTCCTTTGCGGTATAAGCTTCAAAGATCATCAGCATGGAGTAGAACATGGAAAAGAGAAAGCTCACCATTTCCCTGGTTTTTCTGCTGGGCGTATTGGCGATTGCCGTCGGCGCGGCGATGCGGATTTCGGAACGGGCCGACAGGCTGGAAGCGCGGCTGCGGGAGGTGTACGACGGGGCGGTGCTTTCCGCCCTGCGGCAGATGGAGGATATGCAGACGGCGCTGGGCAAGGCGGTTGTGACGGAAGACAGGGGGGCGGAAGCCCAATACCTGAACCAGGTCAGCGCAGGCGCGGCCCAGGTGCAGCGCAGCCTGTCGCTGCTGCCCCTGTCCCACACCGCCACGCAGAGAGCGGTGAAATTCGCCAACCAGCTGGCGGATTATACCAGCAGCCTGCTGAAAACGGACGGGCTTTCCGAAGCGGACGCGGCGAATCTTGGCACGCTGATTTCCGCCTGCGCGGACTCCGCGAGAGCGCTGGCGGAAGCGAAGAATGATCTGTCCGACCTGGCCGCGGCGGGGGAAACGTCCTTCTATCCCGCGGGCAGCCAGACAACAGCCGCTTATGACAGCGCGGTGGAATATCCCACCCTGATTTACGACGGCCCATTTTCCGACGCCCGGGAAACGGGCGTGGCGAAATCCCTGCCGGATAAGGCCGTGACCCAGGACGAAGCGCTGCAAATCGCCCGGGATTTTGTGGGCGGCGAACGGGTCGACGGCGCATCGCCCGGCCCGGAGATGGGCGGCGTGATCCCCTGCTGGGGCGTGAACCTGCGCCTGCGGGATCTTTCTTTGCTGGCTGCCGTGACCAAGCAGGGCGGAAAAATCCTGTTTCTGACGCCGGACAGCGCCGATTTCAGCCCAAACAAAAGCGTGGAGGAATGCCGGGAAAACGCGCTGCAATTCCTCAGCAGCCGCGGTTATGACCACATGAAGCCTACGTATTTCCAGGTCTACCAGGGCGTGGCGGTGGTTTCCTTCGCCGCCACCCAGGGAGACACCGTGCTGTATCCCGACCTGATCAAGGTGCAGTGCCGCCTGGACACGGCGCAGGTGGTGGGCTGGGAAGCCCGGAATTACCTGATGAACCACACGGCCCGGGGCCTGCTGACGCCCGAATTGACAGAGGAAGAAGCGCGGCAGTATGTGAGCAGCCGGTTGAAACCGGATGCCGCGCGGCTCTGCCTCATCCCCACGGAAGCGGGAGAAAAGCTGTGCTATGAGTTTCAGGGGGACTACGGCGGCCACACTTACCTGGCTTACATCAACGCCGCCACCGGACGGCAGGAAGAGCTGCTCAAGGTGGTGGAGGGGGCGTCGGGGCTGGAAGCCGTGTAATCAATTGCATCCTGCGGGAAGAACACCGGGAAAGGAATGCCCGGTGTTTTTCATTTTTGGCGGATACGGTTCGGAACACTTGTCAACAGCGCCGTTTTATGGTAAGATAATATGTCTTTCTATGAGCCTTGAGCGAAGGAGGGAAAGAGACCATGGTTCATATTTATCTGGACGCCATGGGCGGGGACAACGCGCCCCAGTGCACCGTCGAGGGGGCCATCGAAGCCCTGCGGGCGGACGCTGACCTGAAAGTCACCCTGGGCGGCCCCAAAGACGAAATCGAGAAACTGCTTGTCAACTGCGACGACGTGCGCAGCCGTCTGAGCGTGGACGACTGCCCTGAGATCATTACCAACCACGACGCGCCCGTGATGGCCATCCGCCAGAAAAAGCAGAGCGCCCAGGTGAAGGGCATGCTGCTGGTGCGGGAGGGCGGCGCGGACGGGTTCGTGTCCGCGGGTTCCACCGGGGCGACCCTGGCCGGGGGCATGTTCCGCCTGGGCCGCATCGACGGCGTGGAGCGGCCCGCCCTGGCTCCGCTGCTGCCCAACGGCAAGGGCTTCTTCTGCCTCATCGACTGCGGCGCCAACGTGGACTGCCTGCCCGCCTACCTGCCCCAGTTCGGCGTCATGGGTGCCGCTTACCTGAAAGCCGTGCGCGGGGTGGACAATCCCCGGGTGGGCCTGGTGAACATCGGAGCCGAAAGCGAGAAGGGCAACGCCATGGTGAAGACCGCCTATCCGCTGATGGAGAAAGCGCCCTTCAATTTCATCGGCAACGTGGAAGGCCGGGACATCACCGCCGACGTGGCCGACGTGGTGGTGTGCGACGGGTTCAGCGGCAACCTGATCTTAAAGTTCATGGAGGGCGTGGCGGGCACGCTGCTGGGCATGATCAAGAAGGAAATCAAGGCGGATTTCCGCAGCACGCTCGGCGGCCTCATGGCCAAGCCCGCGTTCAAGCGCGTCAAGAAAGCCATGGACTACACCGAGGTCGGCGGCGCGCCGCTGCTGGGCGTCAAGGGCATAGTGGTCAAGGCCCACGGCTCCAGCAACGCCCACGCCATCGCCTGCGCTATCCGCCAGGCTGTCATCATGGTGCGGAAGAACCTGGTGGAATCCATCGAGAAGGAAATATCGAAACAGCTCAGCGAATGATAGTTCAAAGATTTAAGCTGATTCACCATCAGTGAATGCCGAAGCACTGAAAAGCCATATGGTTTAGAAGTTTGGACTTATGGCGATCCTCAGAATCAACAACAAGATCCCCTGCTATGAGATCCTTCGCGTTCGGATGCGCTCAGGATGACAGCGGAGGTTACGTTTAAACA
>CADBCX010000066.1 GCA_902793245.1 uncultured Eubacteriales bacterium
GACACGTCGCCGGTGACGATGCAGCGGGAGGACGCGCCCAGGCGGGTCAAAAACATTTTCATCTGTTCGGGGGTGGTGTTCTGGGCTTCGTCCAGGATGATAAAGGCGTCGCCCAGGGTGCGGCCCCGCATGAAGGCCAGGGGGGCCACCTCCAGCGTGCCCCGTTCCACCAGGCGCTGGTAGCTTTCCACGCCCATGATCTCATACAGCGCGTCGTACAGGGGCCGCAGATAGGGGTCCACCTTCTGGGTCATGTCGCCGGGCAGAAAGCCCAGCCTCTCCCCCGCTTCCACGGCGGGCCGGGTAAGCACGATGCGCTCCACCTCTTTGTTTTTCAGCGCCACCACCGCCATGGCCATGGCGAGATAGGTTTTGCCCGTGCCCGCGGGGCCCACGCAGAGGGTCAGTTCGCCATTGCGCACGGCGTTCACATATTCCCTTTGGCCCAGGGTCTTGCATTGGATGCGGCGGCCCCGGTGGGTGATGGCCACCACGTCGCTGAGGATTTCTTCGATTTCGTCCAGCCGCCCGTCCCGGGCCAGGGCCACGGCGTAGCGGATGCGGGAGGCGTCCACGATTTCGCCCTTGCGGAGCATTTCCAGGAGCTTTTGAATCACCCGCTCAGCCATGTCCACGTCCGCGGCGTCACCCTGCAAAACCAATTCCTGGCCCCGCAGGGAGGCGGAAACGTTCAACTCCTGCTCCAGCGCGGCCATATTCCGGTCGTTCATGCCAAACAGCGACAGATAGGATTCCATGTTTTCAAGCGTCAACTGCAAAAAACTGCGCATCTCCTTCGGGTCTGTTTATTGGGGACGGCGGCCGATGTCCCGCAGCACTTCGGCGGTGGCCGTCACGGTCATAGTATCCCTCTCTATCATACTGAAATTTATCCATTTGTCAACTGTTTCATCCTTCATAATGGCCTGATTCAGGCCAAAAACCGCCGCTTTTGCGCCTTCGCGCTTCACTTCCTCCAAATCCCGGGGCGCTTCCCGCAGCGATACCTCCGAAATCGTCTCCCGCGCCAGCCGCACCGGCAGCCACGCGCCGCCCAGGGGAAGGACTTCTCTGCTTATATCGCTGGTGAGATAGTCCGGTTCCTCCTCCCGCCGCCAGGCGAAGAAAGGCGTTTCGATCACCCGCCGAACCGCCGTCCGGCCCGTGGGCTCGGACACGGTTTCCGTGACCGGCATCCGCACATTGACGATCACCCACTGCCGGGCGATCACCTCGCCCCGGGCTTGTACGGGATGAACCTCATTGTCCTTGCCCCGTTCCTCCCCGCGAATCAGTGTTTGGCCCGTCTTCACGAAGTCCCCCGCTTTCACCAGCGGCGTGCCCGCGTAGGTGGTGACGCGGTGGATGAGCCCGTCCGCTGCCGCCACCACGTCGCTGGCGCCTTCGATGCTCACCGTGTCCGGCGGCGGCACGCCCTCCTCCAGCCGCACCACCAGGCTGACGCCCTCCCATTCCGTGCGCACCCATTTCACCTTGGGCAGACGCCAGGCCAGGCTGTCCCGCAGGCTGGACAGGCTGACAGCGCTTCGCCGGATACCGGGCCGAACGCCCTGCTCTTCCAGGAATGATCTGACTTCGCCCAGGTATGCCCCGGCATTTTCCACCCGCACTTCCCACACATAGCCCAGCGCCCAGATCAGCAAGCCCAGGGCAATCAGCGCCCCGGCCCATAAACCGATTCTTTTTCCCAGCCGCTTTTCCAGCCGCAGCCAGCCCACCGGCTGGGCCTGACTGACCTCAAATCCTTTTTCCTCCGCCAATGCCCTGAACGCAGCATAGTCCTTCGGGGAGCAGCGCAGCAGCAGGGAACGGCTTTTTTCCCGCTTGACCCGGCTGAAGGAAATGCCCTGCTGCCGGGCGGCGTTCAGCAGCTTTTCCATGCCCAGGCCCTTGGCGTGAAACTGCACCTGTCCGTTCATGCTTTCTCTCCGTCCACCGCCACGTCCTCCACCTTGCCGTGAATCAATAAATCCTGCACGCCCAGGTGGTCGATGATCAAGTCCTGCCCCGACACCGTGACCAGCCCGGACTTGCTCCGGATGCGGATGCACTTGGTCTCATAGGAAAACAGCCCCTTGTGCCCCTCGATCACCACTTCTTCCCGGCCCGTCAGGATAATCCGCGCCGCGCCCTTCCCCACCTCCGGCGGGGCGATTTCGCTGATTTTCATGCGCATTCACCTCGGGGGAGTATATGCGTTTCAAGCGCAAAAAAAGAACGGGAAAGCAATTTTCTGTCCCGAACAAAATAGAGAGTACAGAGTACAGATTATCATGTGTATGCGGCAATAAAAGCAACTCGCATAAACATTATTTATCTGCACTCTGTACTCTGCTCTCTGTACTCTCTCTTTTACTTCCCGCTTCTGGCTTTGCCCAGGTACGCTTCCTTCACCTTGGGGTCGTCCAGCAATTGCCTGCCGGTGCCGTGCATGGTGATGGAGCCGGTTTCCAGCACGTAGGCGGAATCCGCGATGCGCAGGGCGGCGTTGGCGTTCTGCTCCACCAGCAGGATGGTGATGCCTTCTTCGTGGAGGCGCTCGATGATTTTGAAAATATCCCGGATCACCAGCGGGGCCAGGCCCAGGGAGGGCTCGTCCATCATCATCAGCTTGGGCCGCATCATCATGGCGCGGCCCACGGCCAGCATCTGCTGCTCGCCGCCGGACAGGGTGCCTGCCGGCTGCCAGGAGCGCTCCTTCAAGCGGGGGAACATCTGGTATACGTGCTCGATGTCGGGGGTCAGGTCGTCGCTGCGCAGGTACGCGCCGATCTTCAGGTTCTCCAGCACCGTCAGGTTGGGGAACACCCGGCGGCCTTCCGGCACCATGCCGATGCCCTCGGACACGATCTTCTGGGGCGTCTGCCCGCTGATCACCTGGCCGTCGTAGGTGATGGTTCCCGATTTCAGGGGCACCAGGCCGGAGATAGCCCGCAGGGTGGTGGACTTGCCCGCGCCGTTGGCCCCGATGAGGGTCACGATCTCGCCCTTTTCCACGGTCAGGGAAATGCCCTTGATGGCCTCGATGCCGCCGTAGCTGACCTTCAAATCCTTGATATAAAGCAGGCTCATTCGTCATTCCCTCCCAGATAGGCGTCAATGACCGCCTGGTTGTTCTGAATCTCCCCGGGGGTGCCCTCGGCGATCTGCTTGCCGAACTCGATCACGTAAATGCGGTCGGAAATGCCCATGACCAGATCCATGTGATGCTCGATAACGAACACGGTGAGGTTGAAATCCTTCTTGATCTGCTGGATGAACCGGCCCAGCTCAATGGTCTCCTGGGGGTTCATGCCGGCGGCGGGCTCGTCCAGCAAAAGCAGCTTGGGCTGCGTTGCCAAAGCGCGGGCGATTTCCAGGCGGCGCTGCTTGCCGTAAGGCAGGGAGGTGGCCTTTTCTTCCGCCACGTCAGCCAGGCCCACGATATCAAGCAGTTCCATCGCCCGCATGCGGTCGCGCATTTCTTCCTTGGCGTTCATGCGGAACGTGGCGGAGAAAACGTTGCTGGTGCGCCGCAGGTGGGTGCCGATGAGGACGTTTTCAAAAGCCGTCTGACTCTTGAAGAGGCGGATATTCTGGAAGGTGCGGGCGATGCCCATCTGCGTGATTTTGTCCGGCGTCATTTTCACGTGCATGCCCTTGAACTTTTCCGGGTCGTTCCCCGCGTACATGCGTTTCATTTTTCCGGTGGGATGGGCGGCGGCGATCACCTTCCCGCGGAAATACACCGCGCCGTTGGTGGGCTCGTACACGCCGGTGATGCAGTTGAAGGCCGTGGTTTTGCCCGCGCCGTTGGGGCCGATGAGGGCCACGATTTCGCCTTCGTCAATGCGCATGGACAGGTCGTTGATGGCCACCACGCCGCCAAACTGCATGGTGATATTTTCCAGACGCAGCACATTCTCGCTCATTTCGCCGCCCTCCTTTCCCCTTTTCCGGCCTCGTCGGATGCCCCCATGTCCCACAGCTCCTTGTCGCCCATAATGCCCCGGCGGAAGAACAGCACCACGATCATGATGATCACGGAGAACACCACCAGCCGGAAGCCGTTGCGCAGGAAGGGCACTTCAAAGGCGCCGATCATCTGCTTTTCATCCAGGAAGCGCAGCCACCATTCGGAGCAGGCCACGAACAGGAAGGAAGAAATCACGCTGCCGGTGACGGAGCCGATACCGCCGATGACCACGATGAGCAGAATCTCATAGGTCATGGCGGTGGTGAAGCTCTTGGCCTGCACGGTGGTCTGGTACATGGCCAGCATCGCGCCGCCCACCCCCGCGAAGAAGGAGGAAATGCAGAAGGCCAGCTGCTTGTGGTGGGCCAGGTTGATGCCCATGGCCTCCGCCGCCACCTCATCGTCCCGGATGGCCTTGAAAGCCCGGCCGTAATTGGAGCGGATGAGCAGCACGATCAGGAAGATGCACACCCCGGAGATGATGAACGGCATCAGGGTGGACAGGTAAACCGTCACGTTCCCTTCCGCGTCCCGGATGTTGAAATCGTTGAAGTTGGGGAACAGGCGCAGCATGTTGGAGCCGTTGGTCAGCGGGCCCAGGTTGTTCCACTGGAAGATGGCCCGGACGATTTCGGCAAAGCCCAGCGTCGCAATGGCCAGATAGTCGCTCTTGAGCCGCAGCACCGGCAGGCCGATCAGGAAGGCAAAAAACGCCGCCGCCAGCCCGGCCATGATCATCGCCAGCACCACCGGCACCGTGAACTGCACCAGGCCGCCGTCATAATACTGGTACACCTGGGCCCGCAGCTCCACGGGAATGGTGAAAATGCCGTAGACATAAGCGCCCACCAGCATAAAGCCCGCCTGGCCCAGGGAGAAAATGCCGGTAAAGCCGTTCAGCAGGTTCATGGACACGGCCACCAGCGCGTAAGTCGCGCCTTTTTTCAGCACGGTGAACAGCATCGACGTGGCGGGCAGCTTCTGTTCCGCGATAAACACCGCCAGGTAAATGACCGCCACCACCGCCCAGGTGATGACGAACGGGCGTTTGGACTGCTTTGTTTTCATCGCGCTCACCTCACACCTTGTCGGCGGCGGATTCGCCGAACAGGCCCGTCGGCTTCACCACCAGAATGATGATCAGCAGGGCGAAGGTGAAAGCGTCCGAGAAGGTGGCCAGGCCAACCGGCTTGTCAATCAGCCCCGTCTTGAACAGAATCACGTCCAGGCCCTTGATGATATTTTCCATGATGCCGATGATAAACGCGCCGATCACCGCCCCCGGTATGGAGCCGATGCCGCCGAACACCGCCGCCACGAAAGCTTTCAGGCCGGGCATTGCGCCGGAGGTCTGGATGACGGTGGTGTAGTTGGTGAAGTACAGCACGCTGCCCACGCCCGCCAGGAAGGAGCCGATCACGAAGGTCGCCGAAATGACCTGGTTGATCTTGATGCCCATCAGCTGGCTGGTTTCAAAATCCTTGGACACGGCGCGCATGGCCATGCCGATTTTCGTTTTGTTGATCAGCATCACCAGCGCCACCACCAGCGCGATCACCAGCACGGGGGTGATCACGGTGACCAGCTTGGTCTTGGCCGTCCCCAGCACGATGGTTTCCGAGATCCAGGGAATGGTGGGATACTGCTTGTTCAGGCCGCCGGTGATGTACAGCACCAGGTTTTGCAGCGTATAGCTGACCCCGATGGCGGAAATCATCACGCTCATGCGCGGGGCGGAACGCAGCGGCTTATACGCCACGCGCTCGATCAGGAAGCCCACCAGCGACGTCAGAATCAGCACCAGCGGGATGGCGACCCACAGCGGCACCCCCGACGCCACGATGTACACCATCATAATGCCCGCCACCATGAACACATCACCGTGGGCGAAGTTGATCAGGCGCAGGATGCCGTACACCATGGTGTAGCCGATGGCGATCAGGGCGTACTGTCCGCCCACCGAAATGCCGGACAGCAGGTAAGGGAAGATGGTATCCCACACGGTTGGAACACGACCTTTCTTTCACAAAACAATAAAATAAAATACAAGGACGCGGCGGAGGCAAGCATGGCCCCCGCCGCAGGAAGCGATGGAAAAACCATCAAAAATGCGGATGGATTATTCTACGGTCTGCTCGGTGAGGAACAGCCATTCGCCGGTGGCGTTGTCCACGGTCTTGACGAAGGCGGAGGTGCGGATGGCGTCGCCGGTTTCGTCGAAGGCGATGTGGCCGGATACGCCGTCGATTTCCACGCCGGGCAGGACAGCCATCACGGCGGCGGAATCGGTGGTGCCGGCAGCCTGCAGGGCGGCCAGGGCGGTGTAGTAGCCGTCATAGCCCATCACGGACACGGCGGAAATCATGTCGTTGCCGCCGTTGTTGGTCAGGGCTTCCGCGTCGCTGTTCAGCCAGGCCTTGAAGCCTTCGTCGAATTCAGCGTTGGCGCCTTCCTGATAGAAGGTGGTGATGATGACCTGCACGTTGGTGCCCTTGGCGGCCTCGGCCACCACGTTGCTGTCCAGGGTATCGCCGCCCAGCACGGGGATCTCCAGGCCCTGAGCAGACGCCTGGGAAATGATCTGGGTGGAGTAGGCGATGGACACGGGGCAGAAGAACACGTTCGCGCCATACATGGCGGCGTTGGTCAGGTAAGAGGTGAAGTCAGAGGTGCCGGTGGGGAAGTCTTCCTTGATCACGGTGCCGCCCAGGGCTTCAAAAGCCTGCTTGAAGTAGGTGATCAGGCCCTGGTCATAGTCGTTGCCCAGCTCGCCCAGGCAGTAAGCGGTGCCCGCGCCCAGGGTCTTGGAAGCGTAGTTGGCCAGCACGGTGCCCTGGAAGGGATCCAGGAAGCAGACGCGGAAGTAGTGGCTGTTGCCCGCGGTCACCTGGGGATTGGTGCAGGTCAGGCCGATGGCGGGAATCTTGGCGTCGGCGAAATACTGGGAACCGGCAATGGACACGCCGGAGCCGTAGGAGCCCAGCACCACGCTCACGTTTTCAGAAACCAGCTTCTGCGCGGCGGAGGGAGCCTTGTCGGTGGAGGAGCCGTTGTCGGCCGTGACCAGCTCGACCTTGTATTCCTTGCCGCCGATTTCCACGGTGGGGGTCTTCACGTTGGCGTACTGAACGCCCAGGGCTTCCTGCTTGCCGCCGGCGCCGGAGTCGCCGGAAGCGGGCTCATAAATACCGATCTTCACGATGTCTTCCGCCAGCGCGAGGGCGGGAACCATCAGCATCAAAGCCAATACGAGAGCGATAACCTTCTTCATCCATATTCATCTCCGTTTCTTATTTGACATTCATGTACGAATATCGGGTAATATCATACCTTCTTTACCGTATGATTGCAAGCGTTCCTACATAAAAATGCAAAACAGATACAATCATCGCTGTACCGTTTTTTCTTTTTTATATCGGAAGTATCTTGTCATTTGCCGTTTTTTTGGCTATAATGATGCAAGCGCCGGACGCGGCGCGATTTATTGAACCTATTTTTGAAGGAGGCCAGGCGTATGGAGAACGAGAATGCACGCACAAATTTCATCTGGGACGCCATTGATCAGGATTTGAGGGAAGGGCGCGCTCAGCAGGTGCACACCCGTTTTCCCCCCGAACCCAACGGCTACCCGCACATCGGCCACTGCAAGGCCCTGGTGACGGACTTCGGCACCGCGGAAAAGTACGGCGGCCTGTGCAACCTGCGCTTTGACGACACCAACCCCGCCAAGGAAGACATGGAATATGTCGAAGCCATCAAGCGGGACATCGAATGGCTGGGCTTCCACTGGACAGGCGGCCTGTTCTACGCCAGCGATTATTATCAGCGGCTGTACGACATCGCCGAGGATTTCATCAACCGGGGCCTGGCCTATGTGGACGAGCTGAGCGCCGAGGAAATGCGCGAATACCGCGGCACTCTGACCACCCCCGGCAAAAACTCCCCCTGGCGCGACCGCCCCGCGGCAGAAAGCCTGGACCTGTTCCGCCGCATGAAGGCGGGCGAATTCCCGGAAGGCCGCTATATCCTGCGGGCCAAAATCGACATGGCGTCGCCCAACATGAACATGCGCGACCCCGCCATGTACCGCATCCTGTACAAGGAGCACTGGCGCACCGGCAACACCTGGTGCATCTATCCCATGTACGACTTCGCCCATCCCCTGAGCGACGCTTTCGAGGGCATCACCTTCTCCCTCTGCTCCCTGGAGTTTGAGGATCACCGGCCGCTGTACGACTGGTTCGTGGAAAAGGCCGGGTTCCGTGCGGGCGACGGCAAGGGCTATTACGGGCCCCGGCAGATCGAGTTTGCAAGGCTCAACATCACCCGCACCGTGCTCAGCAAGCGCTATCTGCGCTGGCTGGTGGAATCGGGCCATGTGTCGGGCTGGGACGATCCCCGGATGCCCACGCTTTCCGCCATGCGCCGCCGGGGCTATCCCGGCCTCGCCATCCGCAATTTTGTGGAGCAGGTGGGCCTGGCGAAGGCGGACTCCACCGTGGACGTGCAGATGCTGGACGCCTGCGTCCGGGACGTGCTGGGCGAATCCGCGCCGCGGGTCATGGCGGTGCTGAATCCCGTGAAGGTGGTGCTGACCAACGTGCCCGACGGCTGGACGGACACCCTGACCATGGAAAACCATCCCGATCACCCCGAGCTGGGCGAGCGGCAGGTGACCATCAGCAAGGAAATCTGGATCGAGAAAGAAGACTTCGAGGAGGTTCCCCCCAAGAAGTTCTTCCGCTTAAAGCCCGACGGCGAAGTGCGCTTGAAAGGCGCGTACATCATTAAGTGTGAATCCGTGGTGAAGAACGAAGCGGGCGAAATCGACCATATCGAATGCTCCATCGACCTGTCCTCCCGCTCCGGCTCAGAAGGCGCCAACCGCAAGGTGAAGGGCACCATCCACTGGGTCAATGCCAACGACTGCGCGGCGTTTGAAGCCCGGCTGTACGATCAGCTGCTCACCGAAGAATGGGACAACGTTTCCGCCGAGGAGCGCAAGGACGTGACCGCCTACATGAACAAGGATTCCCTGCAGGTGGTCAACGGCTACTGCGAACACACCCTCGTCAGCGCCAATGTGGGCGACACCTTCCAGTTCCTGCGCATGGGCTACTTCTGCAAGGACAGGGACAGCACGGCGGAAAAGAGCGTCTATAACCGCGTGGTCAGCCTGAAGGACAGCTATAAGCCGCAGAAGTAAACACTTCCGATCTTCTTAAGATAAAAGAGAAAGGAGCCTGAGAGACATGAAAAAGAATCAGAAGAAGATTGCCCTCGCCTTGGTCTGCGTCTTCCTGTGCGTTTGGTCTGCGACGGCTTCCGCCGCCGAAACCACAGCCCAGGCTTGGATATGCCCCTCCTGCGGCGCTGAGGCAACAGGCAACTTCTGCTCCATCTGCGGCGCGAAAAGAGATGAAGAACGGGAAACGATCACTGAAATACCGTTTGTGAACGGAAATATCCCGCTTGAGCTGACAGTTGATTTTGTCGAGAACCTGGCGTTCTCCAAATACGATGTAAAAATGTCCCTGGATAACGTCTACATCGCAACGCTGCCTCACGGAAAACCCTATCACGGTTTCCTGGGCGTTTCGTCGGGGCTTCATGTGCTCACCTTCCAAAAAGAGAACAACGAACATATAGCGGGCGTCGCGCAGTTCAACATTGAAAGCGGCACGTCATACCATTGCAGGATCCAGACCAAGCGGAACAAAATCACAATCGACGCGGAACGGCTCGGAGGCGCTTCTCTGAATCCGGCTTACATCTCCCCCGAGGACTATATGGCGATGTGCCAGGCTCCGGATTATCAGGCAATCCAGCGTTATCCCGATCAGAATAAGGGCCTGAAAATCAAAGTTTCGGGAAAGGTCTTTCAGGTGGAAGACGGGCTGTTCAACAGCCAGACGCTGCAGCTGAAAGACAAAAACGGAAAGTACTGGATCGTTACCTACACCAGGACGGGCGGCGGAGCACGCGTGCTGGTCAACGACAGCATCATCGTTTACGGCGAATGCTCCGGGATGAAAACAATCTATTCTCTCCTGACCAATTCCGTCGCTTATCCCGCAGTAGCCGCGAGATACATCATTCTGGAATGAAGCAAACCGGAGGAGGGAAAACATGCATCGGATCATTCGGCGCTTTTTCTCCCTCCTGCTGCTCCTCGCAGCGCTGTGAAAGCAACGAGAAGGATTTGACCGGCAGATTTTTAAATGAATGAAAGAAATGAGGAATGAACCATGACCCAAGTCCGCACCCGCTTTGCCCCGTCGCCCACGGGCTTCATGCACCTGGGCGGCGTGCGCACGGCGCTGTACGCATACCTGTTCGCCAAGAAGAACGGCGGCAAATTCATCCTGCGCATCGAGGACACCGACCAGGAGCGCTTCGTTCCCGGCGCGACGGAAGTGATCTACGACACGCTTCGGGACTGCGGCATCATCTGGGACGAAGGCCCGGACATCGGCGGCGACTATGGTCCCTATATCCAGAGCGAGCGCAAGAACCTGTATCTGCCCTACGCTAAGGAGCTGGTGGAGAAGGGCGCGGCCTATTACTGCTTCTGCACCAAGGAAGAGCTGGACGAGCGCCGGGCCGCGGCGGAGGCCAGGGGCGAGGTGTTCAAGTACGACAAGCACTGCCTGAACCTGTCCAAGGAAGAAGTGCAGGCCAAGCTGGACGCGGGCGTGCCCTACGTCATCCGCATGAACGCGCCCACCGAGGGCGTCAGCGCCTATCACGATCTGGTATTCGGCGATATGTCCTTCCCGAACAGCGACACCATGGACGATATGGTGCTCATCAAGCAGGACGGCATGCCCACCTACAACTTCGCCAACGTGATCGACGACCACCTGATGGGCATGACCCACGTGATCCGCGGCATGGAATACTTAAGCTCCACCCCGCGCTACAATTTCCTGTACAACGCTTTCGGCTGGGATATACCCCAGTATATCCACCTGACCACCGTGATGCGCGACGCCACGCATAAACTGTCCAAGCGCCACGGCGACGCCTATTACAGTGACTTTATCGAAAAAGGCTATCTGAAGGAAGCGCTGGTCAACTACCTGGCGCTGGTGGGCTGGAACCCTGGCACCGACCAGGAGTTCTTCACCATGGACGAGCTGATTCAGGCCTTCGACGTGAAGCACCTGAACAAGTCCCCCGGCATCTTCGATGTGACCAAGCTGGACTGGATGAACAGCCAGTACGTGGCGAAGATGGACTTTGAGGATTATCTGAAAATGGCGACTCCCTGGTTCGACAAAGTGCTGGCGGGAAAGAATATGGACTACCGCCGCCTGGCCGAGCTGATGCAGAGCCGCACGGACATTTTCAGCCGCATCCCGGAGAAGATTCAGTTCCTGGCGGAGATGCCCGACTACGACACCGCCATCTTCTTCAACAAGAAGCAGAAGAGCAGCGAGGACGTGGCGAAGGAAGTGCTGCCCCTGCTCCTGCCCGTGCTGGAGGGCATCGGGGACTGGACGGAGCAGAACATTCACGACGCCGTGATGGCGAAGATTCCCGAGTGGGGAAAGAAAAACGGCGCGGTGCTCTGGCCCATGCGCATCGCCATTTCGGGCCAGGAGTCGACTCCCGGCGGCGCGTTTGAGATCGCCTACCTGCTGGGCAGGGACGAAACCCTGCGCCGGATGAAAGCGTCCATGGAAAAACTGGGATAAAACATCGAAAATAGGCATTGAATTTTTGGTAAGAATAAGGTATAATACTTACCATCATCGAAAGGAGGCGCGTGATCATGAAATCCGTCCCTATCAAGCTGAGCTTTGCCGAAGAAGTAAAAGCCTTCGTAAACGCAGTCAACCGCTACCCCTATGAAATGGATTTGCGCGCCGGGCGGCATGTGGTGGATGCCAAGTCCATCCTGGGCATCTTCTCCCTCGACCTGAGCAAGCCCATCATCCTGGATATTTACGACGACAACTGCGACGACCTGATCGCCGACATCCAGCAGTTCACGATTTAACACAAAATCCGCCGCCTTCGGGCGGCGTTTTAAAAGGAGACAAAAGCATGGAACGTCCCAACGCCTGGAAAAAGTACGACGAACAGACCCTGCTGGCCGTGGAAGAAGCGGCGAAGAATTACAAGGCTTATCTGGATACCGGCAAAACCGAACGGGAATGCGCCGCGGAGGCCATCCGCCTGGCGAAGGAAGCGGGCTACACCGATTTGAAGGAAGCCATCGCCGGCGGCAAAGAAGTCAAGCCCGGCGACAAGCTGTATTATCTGCATATGGGCAAAGCGGTCATGCTGTTCCACATGGGCAGGCAGCCCCTGGAAAACGGCATGAACATCATCGGCGCCCACATCGACTCTCCCCGGGTGGACCTCAAGCAGAACCCCTTCTATGAGGACAGCGACATCGCCTACGCCGACACCCATTACTACGGCGGCGTGAAGAAATACCAGTGGGTGGCCCGCGCCCTGGCGCTCCACGGCGTGGTGGCGAAGAAGGACGGCACCCTGGTGAACATCGTGATCGGCGAGGACGAGGACGACCCCGTGGTGGGCATTTCCGACCTGCTGATTCATCTCAGCCAGGAGCAGATGCAGAAAAAAGCCAGTGAAGTGATCACCGGCGAAGGGCTGGATATTATGCTGGCGGGCCGTCCCCTGACGGGCGACGACGAGGAAAAGGAACCCGTCAAGGCCATGCTGCTCAAGATTCTGAAAGACAAGTACGGCCTGGAGGAGGAAGACATGCTCTCCGCCGAAATCGAGGCCGTGCCCGCGGGCAAGGCCCGGGACTTCGGCCTGGACCGCAGCATGATTTTAGGCTACGGCCATGACGACCGGGTGTGCGCCTATGCGGAGCTCGCCGCCATGATGAAGCTGCCCGCCGTCCCCGAATACACCTGCTGCTGCCTGCTGGCCGACAAGGAAGAAATCGGCTCCGTGGGCGCCACCGGCATGCGGGCTCAGTACTTTGAAAACGCCGTGGCGGAGCTGCTGGCCCTCACCGGCAAGGAAAGCGATCTGTCGCTGCGCCGGGCCCTGGCCAACAGCCGCATGCTGTCCTGCGACGTGAGCGCGGGCTTCGATCCCCTGTACGCTTCCGCCTTTGAAAAGAAAAACGCCGCCTTCCTGGGCCGCGGCGTGTGCTACAACAAGTTCACCGGCAGCCGGGGCAAGAGCGGCTCCAACGACGCCAACGCCGAATACCTGGGCCGCCTGCGGAAGATCATGGACGACCACAACGTGTCCTGGCAGACCGCCGAGCTGGGCAAGGTAGACCTGGGCGGCGGCGGAACCATCGCCTACATCTGCGCCCTCTACGGCATGGAAGTGGTGGACAGCGGCGTGGCGGTGCTCAGCATGCACGCCCCCGAGGAAATCATCAGCAAGGCCGACCTGTACGAAGCCATCCAGGCCTACGCCGCCTTTATGGTGGACATGGGGAAATAAACCGCATCCTCTGTTAGGTTCGCCGTCATCGCGCGGCGAACCTTTTTTCTGCTTTCATGCTTTTCTTTTTCTATATTCTTAACAATCTTGTTGTGAAGGGTAACGAAGCAGGGGCCTGTGCGGCCCCTAAACCCTGCACCAGGGGGATGATCGTCCGCAGCCTCAATCGTCGCAACTCGCCTTCATGGCGAGATTGCTCGTTTCGGCTGATCTCAGCCCGGACATGATAACCGCCACAGGCGGTTGTCCGGG
>CADBCX010000067.1 GCA_902793245.1 uncultured Eubacteriales bacterium
CAGTTTGGAAAGCAGCTTGGTCACGAAGGGATTTATGTTCAGTTCCTTTTTGCCGACGAACCGCACTTCATATTTCTTGCAGGGATAAGCCAGAATCAGTGGGTCGCAGGCGCTCTGGTGGTTGGACATGGTAATATACGGCGCCTGAAGGGCGTAGCGCTCCTTGTGGTGATACTTCACCGGAAAGAGCGTATGAATACCGATGCACGCAACGACCCGCGCGACGTTATAGATGAAGGTGCGTTCCTTTTCCGGGGGCACTTTCTTTTCGTCAGGCGCGGGCTTCACAGTTCCTTGATTGCTCATTGCTTTGCCTCCACGAGAGAAAGAATGGCCTGAACGGTTTCATCAAAGGTCAGGTTGGAAGAATCGACCAGAACCGCGTCTTCTGCCTGGCGCAGTGGGGTCACTTCCCGGTGGGTGTCCTGGTAGTCCCGGGCGTTGACTTCCTTCAGGATTTCTTCAAAAGGCGTGTTAACGCCTTTTTCCCGCAATTGCAGCATCCGGCGCTGGGCACGGGCTTCGGGGGTGGCGGTGAGATACACCTTGACCGTTGCGTTTGGCAGAACGACCGTGCCGATGTCCCGCCCGTCCAGCAGCATGGGCTGTTCCTTCGCCATTTCCTGCTGGCGCTGCACCATGACGCGGCGCACTTCCCGGTATTTGGACACGGTGGAAGCTGCCATGCCCACCTCCTGGGTGCGGATCAGGCCGCTTACGTTCCGGCCGTTCAGCAGGGTGATCTGGGCGCCGTTCTCATAGCGCACGTCCACCCGCGCTTCTTCCCTGCCGCACAGCGCGGACACCGCCGCCTCATCGTTCAAGTCCAGCCCGGCTTCCATGCAGCACAGGCCGAACGCCCGGTACATGGCCCCGGTATCCAGATGCAGAATCCCCAGCCTTTTGGCGACCTCGTCGGAGATGGTGGATTTTCCCGCGCCAACCGGCCCGTCAATGGCGATGGTTAATGGCATTTGTTGGCCCCCTCTCTTTGGTGATAAAAAAGAATGAGAGTTCAAAATGTAGAGTTCAGAGTACAGAGTGCAGAGTACAGATTATTTTGTTTATTCGCTTTACCAACGGTCATATTTGCAGACTATATTATCTGCACTCTGTACTCTGTACTCTTTTTTCTTACAGGATGTACCTTCTCATATCCATTTCCTTGGCAGTCTTTAAGTGTTCCTTCACATAGTCGGCGGTGATGGTCAGGTACACGTCGGGCATATCGTCTCCGCCGGCATTGAAGGACACGTCCTCCAGCAGTTCTTCAAAGACAGCGTGCAGCCGCCGCGCGCCGATGTCCTCGCCCATTTCGTTGGACAGCATGGCGATGCGGGCGATTTCGTTCAGCGCGTCTTCGTCAAAGGTCAGGTGCACCTTATCCACTTCCAGCAAGGCGGTGTACTGCCGGGTGATAGCATTATCTGTTTTCGTCAGGATGGCGACAAAATCCTCCTGGGTCAGGGATTTCAGGTTCACATGCACCGGGAAGCGGCCCTGGAGTTCGGGAATCAGGTCGTTGACCTTGGCCACGTGGAACGCGCCCGCGCCGATGAAGAGCATGAAGTCCGTGCGCACGGGGCCGTACTTGGTGTTGACCGTGGAGCCTTCCACGATGGGCAGGATGTCCCGCTGCACGCCCTCGCGGCTCACGTCGGGGCCGCCCATGGCGGAGCGCCCGGCGATCTTATCGATTTCATCCAGAAACACGATGCCGCTCTGCTCGCAGCGGCGGATGGCTTCTTCCTTCACCGCGTCCTCGTCGATGAGCTTTTGGCTTTCTTCCTGGATGAGGATTTCCCGGGCTTCCTTCACCTTCACATGGCGCAGTTTCGTGCGCTTGGGCAGCATGCCGCCCATCATGTCACCGATGCTGATGGACGCGCCGCCCACCTCCAGCTGAGGCGCGGCTTCCTCCACCTCGATTTCCATCTCGTGATCCTCCAGCTGGCCGGAACGCAGCTGTGCCCGAATCTCATCCCGCCTGCGGCTGACTTCGATTTTTTCGTCTTCGGTGGGTTCAGGCTCCTGCTTTACCCGCCCCAGCAGCACATCCAGCGGATTATTGGAGGCGGTGTTCTTTTTGAGGGGGTGCATCAGCATCGTCACCAGCCGGTCTTCCGCCAGCACCTGGGCGCGGGTCTTGACCCGGGCCACATGCTCGTCCTTCACCATGCGCACGGCGTTTTCCGCCAGGTCGCGGATGATGGATTCCACGTCGCGGCCCACATAGCCGACCTCGGTAAACTTGGTGGCTTCCACCTTGATGAACGGCGCTTCCACCAGCTTCGCCAGGCGTCGGGCGATTTCCGTTTTGCCCACGCCGGTGGGGCCGATCATGAGAATGTTCTTGGGATAGATTTCATCCCGCATTTCGGGGGAAAGCTGAGCGCGGCGGTAGCGGTTGCGCAGGGCGATGGCGACGGCGCGCTTGGCGTCGTCCTGGCCGATGATGTAGCGGTCCAGTTCCCGCACGACCTCCCGGGGCGTCAGTTCATGGGCGCGGCCCGACAGTTTCTTGGTTTCGCTCATGGCTCACACCTCCTCCACGATGATGTTGTCGTTGGTGTACACGCAGATGGACGCGGCGATGTGCAGCGCCTTTTCCGCGATTTCCTTGGCGGAAAGGTCGGTGTTCTGCACCAGGGCGCGGGCCGCAGCCAGGGCGTAGTTCCCGCCGGAGCCGATGGCGGCCACGCCGTCGTCGGGGTCGATGACCTCGCCCGTGCCGCTGACGATCAGCATGCTTTCCTTGTTCGCCACAATCAGCATGGCTTCCAGCTGGCGCAGGCCCTTATCGCCCCGCCAGTCCTGGGCCAGCATCACGGCGGCGCGCTCCAGGTTGCCGCCGCATTGGGTCAGCTTGTCTTCAAACCGTTCGCACAGGGAGAAGGCGTCCGCCACGGAACCGGCGAAGCCCGTCACCACGCTGTCGTTGTAAATGCGCCGCACCTTCCGGGCGGTGGCCTTGAATACCGTGTGTTCTCCCATGGTCACCTGGCCGTCGCCCGCAACGGCGATTTTGCCGTCCTTCTTCACGGCGCAGATGGTGGTTCCCATCATTTTCATGGATTTATCCTCCGTTTATTTCAGTATAAATGCAATGATTTCGTCAATCACTTCTTTTGCCGCATGGCAGGGGATTTCGTATTCCTGAACGGTTCCCCTGATCGTTTCCGGCACCTCGGGATTCATAAGCAGATGATTGAGCGCGGGATAATAGGACAATTGAACGCTTTCAGGCAGGTCGATCGCCCGCCAGGCGTCGATGCCGTCCGCGTCGATCACCTGGAAGTCCGACCCGCCGTTGAGAATGAGCGCCGGCACGTCCAGGGCTTTCAGAATCGAAGCGGTGTCGTGCTGCGCCATTTCCCAGAAATAATAAGCGGGCTGGCCGAATAGCATTTTCCCTTTCGCTTCTTCCGCTGTACCGTTCAGCACATTCTGCCAGCTTTGACGCAATCCGGCCATCTGTATGTTCCCCGCGATCTTTTCCAAAGGGGACATAGCGTCTACCAACGCTTGATTCTGGCTGAGCACGATATCCGCCAGGTTCTTCGGCGTGCCGGACAAAAGGATGACGCCCGCGAAAAGGCCGGGATTCTCCTGCGCGATACGAGGTGCCAGCATAGCCCCCATGGAATGGCCGATCAGATAAATCCTTTCCGGGTCAATGCGGGGATCAGCGCGTAGCAGCCGGGCCGCCGCCACCGCGTCATCGATGGTTTCTTCCTTGACCGTAAAGGATTTCTCTTCTTCTTCGCTGATTTGAATGCCTGCGTATGTCCGTTTATCATACCGCGCGGAAGCAATCCCCTTGAGCGCCAGGGAATGTGCCAGATCCCGGAACAGCTTCGTGTTCCCGACGGTTTCATCCCGGTCGTTGGGGCCGGAGCCATGCACCAGCACCACGGCGGGCAAAGGGTCAGACGATTCCGACGGCAGCGTCAGCAACCCTTTCAGGTTCAGTTCCCCAACCTGGATGCTTTCTTCCGCAATACATTCCGGCAGCTCTTCCTGAATTGGCTCTGCTTTCTTCTGGATGCTATAGAACAATCCCGCAATCCGGTTTTCCTGCCAGGTGATTTGTAAATTGATATCCGCCTTTTCGTATTTCACAGGAAGCACTGTGATCCTGTAGAGCGGAACAGAAGCGGTTTGTTCTTCTCCTAAATCGGTCACCTGGCCGATCGCCGTTTCCAATTCCGAAAATGTCTTGCGCAAATCGTCTTCCGTCATGGCTTTCCGCATATTTTGATCAAACAAAGCGTACACGGAAGAAAAATCTCCGTTTTGGATCAGCTCGAAAACCGCCCGGGCAGTCAATTCCTCCTCCGCTGAGGCAAGAAAAGGCAGCAGCATCATCAGCGCCAGAATCAGGCAGGCGATTCGTTTCATGCGCGTTTCCTCCTTTGTTACAGCAAAGTAGTCTTTCTTTGACCATTGCATATCATAACAGAAAACAGCTGATTTGGCAAGTAAAATTTCAGGCGTCTACTTGTTCTTTGATCTGTCCGATGGTTTCCAGCGCCCGGTTGGCGATCTTTTCATACCGGGCCTGCTTGCCGCCGCGCACCTTTTCGGGCCAGCCCTCCATGATGCCGTAGGTCACATTCATGGGCTGGAAATTCTGGTTCTGGGCGGATACATAGTGGGCCAGAGCGCCAAGGGCTGTCGTGCGCGGGAAGTCCGGCAGGGGTCTCCCCTGTTGCTGCATCGCCGCGCAGATGCCCGCCACCATGCCGCTTCCCGCGCTTTCCACATAGCCCTCCACGCCGGTCATCTGGCCCGCGAAGAACAGGCCGGGGCGGGACAGCATCTGGTAATGATGATCCAGCAGGCCGGGACTGTTCAGGAAGGTGTTGCGGTGCATGACGCCATAGCGGGCGAACTCCGCGTTTTCCAGGCCGGGGATCATGCCGAACACCCGTTTCTGCTCCGGGAACTTCAGCCGCGTCTGGAAGCCCACCAGGTTGTACAGCGTGCCCGCAGCGTCGTCCTGGCGCAACTGCACCACGGCGTAGGGGTCGCGCCCCGTGCGCGGATCAGGCAGGCCCACGGGTTTCAGCGGCCCGAAGGCCAGCACCATATGCCCCCGCCGGGCCATGCTCTCCACCGGCATACAGCCCTCGAACACCTTTTTTTCTTCGAAGCCGTGTACCGGCGCGGTCTCTGCGTTCAGCAGGGCCAGCACAAAGGCGTCGTACTCTTCCTGGCTCATGGGGCAGTTCAGGTAATCGTCGCCCCGTCCGTAGCGGGAAGCGCGGTACACCTTGCTCATGTCCAGGGATTCCGCCGTCACGATGGGCGCGGCGGCGTCGTAAAAATTCAGGGTGGACACTTCCGGCATGGCGGCGATGGCGTCAGCCAGCCTGTCGCTGGTCAGCGGCCCGGTGGCGACGATGGCGGGGGCTTCGGGAATCTCCGTCACCTCGCCGTATGCCATCGTCACCAGGGGATGGTTTTTCAGGGTTTCGGTAATGTACCCGGAAAAGCTGTCCCGATCCACCGCCAGGGCTCCCCCGGCAGGCACCCGCGCCTTGTCCGCCGCCGTGAGGATGAGCGAATCCATCCGCCGCATTTCCTCTTTCAGCAGGCCCACGGCGTTTTGCAGCCGGTCGGAGCGCAGGGAATTGGAGCAGACCAGTTCCGCGAACAGCGGCGAATGGTGGGCGGGGCTGTAATGCTCCGGCTTCTGCTCGATGAGCGTCACGGGAATGCCCCGCTTCACCAGCTGCCACGCGGCTTCGCAGCCCGCCAGCCCCGCGCCGACGACGGTCACGCTCATTCCTCGTCCTCCGTTTCGGTCTTGACCTCCACCCGATGGCGGCAGGTCTCGTTGCTGCACAGATACCAGGTCTCCCCCTTGCGGGAGCGCTTGAGCGTCATGTAGCTGCCGCACTTTTCGCATTTCTGGTCCACCGGCATCTCCCAGGACACGAAATCGCAGTCCGGGTAATTCTCGCAGCCATAGAACTTGCGGTTCTTGCGGCTGGTCTTTTCCAGCAGCCTGCCGCCGCACTTGGGGCACTTAGCGTCAATATAGGTCAAAATCGGCTTGGTATTCCGGCAGTCGGGGAAGTTGGGGCAGGCCAGGAATTTGCCGTACCGCCCCACGCGGTACACCATCTGGGCCCCGCACTTGTCGCAGATCACGTCGCTGGGCTCGTCCTTGATTTCCACCTTTTCGATTTCTTCCTCGGCGCTGCCCAGCATCTTTTCAAAGGGCGGATAGAACTCCCGCAGCACCTTGTGCCAATCTTCGTTTCCTTCCTCCACCGCGTCCAGTTCTTCTTCCAGTTCGGCTGTGAATTCCGTGTCCACGATGGGGCCGAAGTACTGGATCATCATGGCGTTGATGGTGCGGCCCAGCTCGGTGGGATAAAGCCGCTTGTTTTCCCGCATCACGTAACCGCGGGTGATGATGGTGGTGATGGTGGGCGCGTAGGTGGAGGGCCGGCCGATGCCTTTTTCTTCCAGGGTCTTCACCAGACTGGCTTCGGTGTAGCGGGCCGGGGGCTGGGTGAAATGCTGCTGGCTGTCCACCGATTCGATGGTCACGGGCGCGCCTTCCTCAAACTGGGGCAAGGTAGACTCGGCGGCTTCCTGGGTTTCGTCGGTGCTTTCCTCGTACACGCTGGTGAAGCCGGGGAAACGCTTGTGCTCGCCATAGAAACGCATGCCCACGCCGTCGCCGCTGACATCCATGCTCATGGTGTCGTAAATGGCGGGGTTCATCTGGCTGGCCAGGAAGCGGGAATAAATCAGCCGGTAGAGCTGGAACTGCTCCTTGGTCAGCGACGCCTTGATGGATTCCGGCGTGCGGGTCACGTCGGTGGGCCGGATGGCTTCGTGGGCGTCCTGGGCGTTGCGGCGGCCCTTGAACTCGTTGGGCGTTTCGGGCAGGTATTCCGCGCCGAAGCGTTCGGGAATAAAGGCCCTTACGGCGTCCAGCGCTTCCTGGGAAACGCGCACACTGTCGGTACGGATATAGGTCACGACACCCTGGGTGCCTTCGCCCTCCAGGTCGACGCCTTCATACAGCTGCTGCACCACCTGCATGGTTTTCTGGGTGGTGAAGTTCAGCTTACGGCCCGCTTCCTGCTGCAACGAGGAGGTGGTGAAGGGCGGCGCTGGCACCTTTTTCTTTTCGCCCCGCTTGATACCGTATACGGCAAAGCGGGCGTTCTCCACCCGGTCCAGGGCGGCCTTGGCTTCCTGTTCGTTATGCAGCTCTGCCTTCTGCCCGTCCAGGGTGCTGAGCCGCAGGGTGAAGGTGGTTTTCCTCCCCCGGGCGGCGGGCAGCAGGGCGTTGGCGGTAATGTCCCAGTATTCCTCGGGAATGAAGTCCTCGATGTCCTGTTCCCTGTCCACCACCAGCCGGGTGGCGACGCTCTGCACGCGCCCGGCGCTCAGGCCCTTTTTCACCTTGGCCCACAGCAACGGGCTGATCTTGTAGCCCACCAGCCTGTCCAAAGCGCGGCGGGCCTGCTGGGCGTCCACCCGTTCCATGTCGATAGGCCGGGGATGCTTCAAGGCGTTTTCCACCGCTTTCTGCGTGATCTCGTGAAATTCGATCCGGCAGGGAGAATTCACGTCCAAGCCCAGGGTTTGGGCCAGGTGCCAGGAAATCGCCTCTCCTTCCCGGTCAGGGTCGGTTGCCAGAAAGATTTTGGATGCGGCTTTGGCTTCCTTGCGGATCTTGGTCAGGATCTTGCCCCGGCCATGGATGGTGATGTACTTCATGGCGAAGTCCTGGTCTACGTCCACGCCCAGCTGGGACTTGGGCAGGTCGCGCACGTGCCCCTGGGACGCTTCCACCTTGTAGCCGCGGCCCAGGAATTTGGCGATGGTGCGGGCCTTGGCGGGAGATTCCACGATAATCAGTTTCGATGCAGTTGCCACGGTTTTGTTCCTCCAAATGAGATCATTTTATGTTTTTAGTTCTAAGTTCTAAGCAAAATATGCATAAACTGCGTTTGTTTGTCGGCTTTCTCGGAAGGGGCCTGGGGAAACCGCTCTTTGGCCTCCAAAGAGTGGTTTCCCCAGCGTTCTCTCCGTTCCTTACCGTACCAGCGCGAAGGCTCGTCCGGCCCGGCGCTCGATCTTTCCGCTGATTTCCAGCATGGTGAGCTGCGCGCCCAGTTCCCCGGCGGTGCGGCCTGTTTCGGCAATCAGTTCTTCCAGGGTCTTTTCCTCCATGGCCAAGGCTTTCAGGATGGGATAGGCCGGGTCGGATTCGTCGAAATCCGGTTCGTTTTGCAGGAATGCGGTCTGTTCTTCCCGTTCTTCCCGCCAGCCCATCTGAATCAGAACATCTTCCGGCCCTGCGCACAGGTTGGCCCCGGAGCGCAGCAGCATCAGCGGCAGCTCGCTCCCCGGCGCGTCCACGTTGCCCGGCAGGGCGAACACTTCTTTCCGCTGCGCCTGGGCGTACTCGATGGTGGTGTGGGTGCCGCTTTTCAGCTGCGCTTCGATCAGCAGCACGGCGGAGGAAAGGCCGGAAATGATCCGGTTCCTCGCGGGAAAATGGTAAGGCAGCGGCTGGGCGTCGGGGGCCAGCTCCGACACGATGGCCCCGCCCTCATCCAGGATGCGCTGGGCCAGCTCCTTGTTTTCCGGCGGATACAGCCTGCCAAGCCCGCTGCCCAGCACCGCCACGGTGCAGCCGCCTCCATCCAGCGCTCCCTGGTGGGAAGCGGCGTCGACGCCCCGGGCCAGGCCGCTGACGACGATCACGCCTTTTTCGGCTAACCCCTGAGCGATTCTTTTCGCCTGGGATGACCCGTACCGGGTCGCCCGCCGGGAGCCTACCATGGCGATGGATCGGGTAAAATCTTTGGGCAGGGTTCCCCGCACAAACAGCACGTCCGGCGGGTCGGGAATGGATGCCAGGGAAAGGGGATAATCCTCCTCTCCCAGGAACAGCGGACGGGCGTTCAGGCTGTCCAGTTCCCGCAAAACGGACGCGCAGCGGGAAGCCCGAAGGTCCGCCAGATAGGAAAAGTTCTCCGGCCCCAGCAGTTCATAATACCGGGGCGTAAAGTTTTCCCACACGCCCAGCGCTCCGCCATGTTCTGCTTTCAGCCCCTCCAGCCTGGCCCACGCCCCCATGGGCGCGCATTGCAGCCAGACACGGGCCAATTGTTCCCGGGATAATTCCATATTACATCCCCCAGTATTTGCTGTCCAGCGCCCGGTATTGGATGGCTTCGGCGATATGGGCGGGCTGGATATCCTTCATTCCTTCCAGGTCGGCGATGGTGCGGGCTACCTTGATAATCCGGGTATAGCCCCGCATGCTCATGCCCATTCTTTCCACTGCGGTGGTGAGCAGCTGCTGTGTCGGGCCGTTCAGCGGGCAAAACTCCTTCAGCATCGCCCCGTCCATCTGGGCGTTGGCGTGGGTGTTTGTTTGGGAAAATCTTTTCTGCTGGATGGTTCTGGCTTTCTGCACCCGTTCGCGCACGGAGGCTGAGCTTTCCGCGGGCGCGGAAGCGTTGATTTCGCTCACCGGCACCGCGTCCACTTCCACCTGCAAGTCGATCCGGTCCAGCAGCGGGCCGGAAATATGGCTCAGATACCGGCGGATGGCCGCTTCCCCGCAGTGGCATTGCCGGATGCGGCTGCCGTAATACCCGCAGGGGCAGGGGTTCATGCCCGCGATGAGCATGCATCGGGACAGATACTGCGCCCGGGCTTTCACCCTGGCGATGGTGGCAAAGCCGTCCTCCAGGGGCTGTCGCAGGGCTTCCAATACATTCGGCGCGTATTCCGGCAGTTCGTCCAGGAACAGCACGCCGTTGTGGGCCAGGGAGATTTCCCCCGGCCTGGCGTCGCTGCCGCCGCCTACCAGCGCGGGCGCTGAGATGGCGTGGTGCGGCGTTCGGAAGGGCCGCTCGGTCATGAGGCCCTGGCCCGGCTTGATGAGCCCCGCCACGGAATGGATGCGGGTGGTCTCGCAGGCTTCCTCAAAGGTCATGCGGGGCAGGATGCCGGGCAGGCACCGGGCCAGCATGGTTTTTCCGCTGCCGGGCACGCCGATCATCAGCATATTGTGCCCGCCCGCCGCGGCGATTTCCAGGGCGCGCCGCGCTCCCTGCTGGCCTTTCACCAGAGACAGGTCAAGCAAAGGCTTGCTGTCCACCAGGGATTCGGAATAAGAAGTCTGTATCTGGGCGGAAAGCGGTTCCCTTCCGCTCAGATGATTGATCACTTCAACCAGGGAGTGGGCGGGATAAATCAGCATCCCCGTCAGGGATTGCGCTTCCGGAGCGTTCCCGGCAGGAAGAATGACGCTCTCCACGCCCGCCTGCCGCGCGGCAATCACCATGGACAGCACGCCGCGCACGGGAATCAGGGCACCGTCCAGGCCCAGCTCGCCCAGCAGCAGCACCCGTTCCAGGTTGGGCAGCGCCGCCTGGCGGCTGGCCGCTATAATGGAAACGGCAATCGGCAGGTCAAACGCGGTGCCTTCCTTTTTCAGATCCGCGGGCGACAGGTTGACGGTGACCTTCCCGCTGGGCATAGCAAAGCCGGAATTGCGCAGCGCGCTTTTGACGCGGTCTTTGCTCTCCCGCACTGCCGTATCCGGCAGGCCCACCATCGCCCAGTTGTACAACCCGCCGCTTACGTCGACCTCCACCGATACGGGCCTTCCATCCACCCCCTGCAGGGCGAAGCAAATCGTTCTTGCCAGCACGGGCTTTTCCCCTTTCCTGTAATTGTTTCGCTGTCTCCTTTTTTCAAGCTGATGGGGAGCGAGAGAACAGAGTACAGAGTGCAGAGTACAGATAAATTGCTGTGAACATACTTCATATAACACAAACTGTTCAATGAAATCACGCGATTGCGCCGCTGCCAGTAACGCCCCGAATCAATCTGTACTCTCTCAAACCCGGCGACTGAGCAGATACCTTTCAAGTGATTGGCGGCTCAGTACCACAGCCACCGGTCAAACCACTTGCAGGCGTCCATCCATTCGCGCTTTACCGGTATGCCGCTGGCATAGGGGAAGAAGAAAACGAAAAGCACAGCGGCGGCCAGAAGAAGCGCCAGCACAGCGCCTTCCACCATCTTCTCTTTCCGCTTGCCGTTCGCGGAAACCGTCTGGCCGTCCCCATCCGCCGGGGATGCGGCAACAACGTCTCCCAGCAGGTCAAAGCTGAGAACTATGGCCAGAATCAGGAACGGCACGCAGGGGAAGTAATGGTAAATATACGTTCCCCGGGGCACCAGGATCCAGGGCAGAAGCTGCCCGAAGTAACACAGGAGAATCAGGGGCATCCGGGTATCGTCCGCAAGGGTATAGGGCGTAAGCGTATTGTCTTTTTCAAGATGCCGCTTGATCCATACCGCCAGGCAAAGGACGATGCAGATCAGCCCGCCCCACCAGACCACGGGATTTCCCAGCGCCATGATGGAGCTTTCGCAGCCCTCCGGCTCAAAGCTGTTGGCGGCGTACCACATGGGCTTGCCGATCACCGGCCACTGATACCAGGGAGAATAGAAATCGTGATCCATGCCCCGGCCCGGCTCGCTGTGGTAGCCCAGCATGCCGCCCACGTTGCCGTTGGTAAAGTAGGTGCCCACGGCGGCCTCGATCACTTTTTTCGGCGTAACGCCCACGCCGTCGTAAGCAAAGTAAGGAATATAGGACACATAATAAATCACCACAGGAATCAGCACGAAGAAGACCAGGCAGCTGGCAATGGTGATCATCAGATGTTTCGCTCCCTGCTTTGCCGCCGCCTTTTCGCTTGCCGTGCGCCGTTTATCCGGCACTTTCTGCGCCGCCTTCATCAGCCGGGCGCGGCGCCAGATCCCAATGAAGAAGATGATGGCCAGGATCACGCCGGCGTAGCAGGCCGTCCATTTGCTGGCAACGCCCAGGCCCATAAACAGCCCGGAGAGGCCGAGGGGCACCAGCGTTTTCCAGAAGGGCTTTCCGAAAAAGTCCTGGAAGTACCAGGCAAACATGAAGTACATCATCCAGATGATGAACAGCACCACAAAGCTGTCGATGGTGGCGATGCGGGTCTGGGTGAAATGCATCAGGTCAAAAGCCATGAGCGCCGCCGCGCACAGACCGCCCCACCAGCGCTTGGCAAACAGTTTGCCCAGCAGATACATGCCCGGCAGCATCAGCACGCCCGCCAGCGCGCCTGCAAAGCGCCAGCCGAACGGCGTCATGCCGAACACGGCGATGGCCCAGCTGATGAACACCTTGCCCAGCGGCGGATGGGTGGTTTCGTACGTCTGCAAATGGTGGAGATGCTCGTACCCCGTCCGGGCATGGTAGATTTCGTCGAAGTAGGTGGAATTGTACCAGCCCGGTTCACCCTCCAGCGTATCCTGTTCGTCCACCAGGTTATTCGCGGTTGCGTTTCCGCCGCTGCTGTGGATGATTTCCGCCGGAACCGTCTGGCCGCTGTAAGGATCCTTGAACAGCACTTCAAACAGCGTCAGGCTGTAATGGCTCGCCGTCAGCCGCACGTAGCGCCCGTTCAGCGTATCCGGCATCGTGCCGTTGGAAACGTAAGAGAGATATTTCCACTTGAAGCAGTCCCCGACGGACATGCCAGCAGTATGGAATTGATTCCAGTTTTCCCCGTCGTCGCTGACTTCCACGGTAAAGTCGCTGTCATAGTAATGGATGCCGCCAAAGTAAAGCATCTGGAAATCGTTGATCTGCCCCAGGTCGAAAACGATCTGTTCGTCGGGCGATTCGGACACGTAAGCGGTCTGCGGCGCTTTGGTGGAGCCGAGGTTTGTAAACGCCAGCACGGCATAGGCGGCGGTAACGCATGCCATGATGATCCAATCCCGTTTTTGCATTTTGCGGGTCGGCTCTTCCTTGGGCAAGGGCGAAGCCTTGCGGACATCGGAGGAAAACGCCATGGCCTCTCCCCGGCTCAGCACGCTGCACAGGGCAAGCGACAAAAAGCAGACGATACTGTTCAGCGCGGCGGAGGCGTATTCCAGCACCGCCATATCGCTGTGTATGCCCACCGCCGGGGCGTCCAGATGCCCGGCAGCGCCGCCGATGCGGATGTTGCGGTCAAGGGCGCAGCCGACGTTGAGGAAACCGGACACCGTAACGCCAACGGCCAGCCAAAGGATGCGCGTGTCTTTATTCCACAGCCAGCCCAGCAGCAGCAGCGCCACGGCGGGGAACAGATACCGCTCGTGCATCATGGCGCCGGTATTGAACAAAAGCAGCAGCAGCGACGCGCCGAAAACAGGCAGCTTGCGTATATCATTTGCGAAGGCATACAGCGCGCACATCACCGCCACGGCGTACACGATCATCATCGTGCTGAGGGATTGATACGTCATTTCCCCGGTAGCGGATAATACAATCATCGCCACGCCCAGCAAAGCCGCCA
>CADBCX010000068.1 GCA_902793245.1 uncultured Eubacteriales bacterium
CTTCCGCGGCATGGCCAAGATGATGGGCGGCATGCTTTCCATGCAGATGGCCGCCGACATCCGCTTCATGGCCAACGGCCACTAGCACCGGCGCCTGGGACGGCTAATTCACCACTTCTTCCACCGGCCCAAACTGAACCTGGATGGGGAAAAGTGAGGATGTGAGTTATAGGTAAAATCTATAAGCTCGCATTCGATAAAAATGTTGGACAAAGCCCCCGCGCGCCGGTATAATGAACCCAGCGCGGAAGAAGAAGCGAACCGCTGTCGGTTCGCTTTTCCTTTTGAGCGCATGAGGAGGAACGCTATGCCCATCAGAATCAACGAAGCCATGCCCGTGGTGCAGCGCCTGCGGGACGAGCAGATATTCGTGATGCCCGAAAGCCGGGCCGCCACCCAGGATATCCGCGAGCTGGAAATCGCCATTTTGAATATCATGCCCAATAAAGAAGACACGGAGCTGCAATTGCTGCGCCTGCTGTCCAACAGCCCCTTGCAGGTGCGGCCCACCTTCCTGCGGCTGGATTCCCACCGCTATAAGCACACGCCAGAGGACTACCTGAGCCGTTACTACCGGGCGTTCAGCGCGGTGAAAGACCGCTGCTTCGACGGCCTCATCATTACCGGCGCGCCGGTGGAAAACCTGCCCTTTGAGGAAGTGGACTACTGGCAGGAAATCAGCGAAATCTTCGTCTGGAGCAACACCCATGTGACATCCACCGTGCACATCTGCTGGGCGGCCCAGGCGGGGCTGTTTTTCCATTACGGCATCCAGAAGCATCCCCTGCCCCAGAAGCTGTCCGGCATTTACAGCCACCGCACCCTCTACCGCCAGGAAAGCCTGACCCGGGGCTTCAACGACATTTTTCACGCGCCCCACTCCCGTTACACCGGCATCGACCGGGCGGACATCGAAGCGAATCCCAACCTGACCATTTTAGCCGACTCCGAGCTGGCCGGGCCGTACATCATCCAGGATAAGCGCCACGGAAAAATTTTCATCACCGGCCACCCCGAATACAGCCGCGCGACCCTGGCCCACGAGTATTTCCGCGACGTGAAGAAGGGCATCAACCCGGCTATTCCCCGCCGCTACTTCGCCGAGGACGATCCGGAGCAGGAGCCCATCTTCCAGTGGAAGGCCCACGCCTACCTGCTGTTTTCCAACTGGCTGAACTACGAGGTCTACCAGGAGACGCCGTACGACCTGAACCTGATCAACTACACCCAGCAAAAGTAAGGAGGCCGCCGCCATGTCCGCTTCTTTTACCACGATTTACACAAAGGATGCCCCCGCCGCCATCGGGCCGTATTCCCAGGCCATTGCCTATGGCGGGCTGGTGTACACCTCCGGGCAGATCGGCATCAATCCGATCACCGGCAGCATCGACGCCCCGGGTATCGAAGGCCAGACCGAGCAGATTATCCGCAACCTGAAAGCCGTATTGGAAGCGGCGGGAACCGATTTGACCAGGGTGGTGAAAACCACCTGCTTCCTGCAAAGCATGGCTGACTTCGCCGCGTTCAACGCCGTGTATGAAAAGCATTTCACCGGTAAGCCCGCCCGCTCCTGCGTGGAGGTATCGGCGCTGCCCAAAGGCGCGCTGGTGGAAATCGAAGCCGTCGCGGCATATTAAAAGAGGCTCATTACGAGCCCCTTTTTTATCACGCGCATCACTTTTCCAACTGCGCCAGCCTGCCGCGGGCGGAATCCCGCACGGAGCGGTCCTCGTCCTCATCGGCGATTTTCTGTACGACGCCAATATCATCCAGCTCCCGCACCAGCCGCCGCCGGACGATGGGAGAAACATCCGTCAGGGCGAATATGCGCATCAAATCCTTGTCGCCCGTTTTCAGCACAGCCAGCCGCCGGGCCTCGGCGCAACGGGCTTCATGGGCGATCCGCAGCAGGTCCGCAGGGTCTGACACCTCATGCACGGCGGCCACGGCTTCCACAGGGTCCAGGCTTCTCCAGCCCAATCCGGTTCTCATGCTTTTCCGTCTCCTTTCTTCGGGCCGCCAGACAGCGCTTGCGCAATTTTCTCCACTGCCTTTTTCGCGCAGGCCACAGCCGGTTCCGCGATGGGCGGCCTGTTTTCCTCGTACCAGTCCAGGAACCTGTTCACAGCGCTGTTGACGCAGGCCAGGTCGTCCGCGGTGCAGCGATGGGATTGTTGCAGATGCCGCTTCGCTCTCCGGATCGCTGCCTTCGCCTGCTCTTCCCCGGCTTTGTCCAGCGCCATATCCAGCAGCTTCCCCAGGGTCAGCAGTTCAAATTCCGATAAGCAGGATAGGTCAACCCGCTTCTGAAATAACCTGATAGCGCTCCCTCCCCGGTCACAGGCTGATTTTCCCCATCACCACCGGATGCCTGGCTCCGGTGACGGAGGGCACGCTGTTGGGAATGCCGTGGACGCACTCGTTCGCCAGCACGGCGAAGGCCACGGCTTCTTTGGCGTCGCTGTCGTAGCCCAAATCCTCATTCACCAGCACGGGGATGGAAAGGATGGCGCGGATGTCCCGCAGCAGCGTCGGGTTCCGGCTGCCGCCCCCGCCGATGACCAGATAATCCGGCTTCGACGGGCAGAAGCTTTCGATGGCGACGCGAATGCATTCGGCGGTGAAGCGGCAGGCGGTGGCGAGGATGTTTTCCGGCTTCAGTCCCGCCGCCCGGTGAAGCAGCGCGTCCACATATTCCTTGCCGTAATACTCCCGCCCGGTGGATTTGGGTGGGGCTTTTTTCAGGTAGGGATCGTCCAGCATCCAGGCCAGCAGGCTTTCGTCGTATTGGCCTTTTGAGGCCATGCTCCCGTTCTCGTCGTAGCGCTGTTTCCCATCGGTGAAGCGCTCCATCAGCTGATCCATCACCATGTTGCCGGGGCCGGTGTCGAAGGCGAAGGTGTCCTCCGGGGTTCCGCCTTTGGGGAGGACGGTCAGGTTCCCGATGCCGCCGATGTTTTGCAGGCCCACGGTCTTGTCGGGCTGGCGGTATAACAGGTATTCCGCATAGGGCACCAGCGGCGCGCCCTGGCCGCCCGCCGCCAGATCCCGCACCCGGAAATCGCTGACCACCGGACAGCCTAAGCCCTCGCAGATGATGGACGCTTCGCCCAGCTGAAAGGTGCCCCGGACGGGACGGCCCAGGTAGTCTTCCGCCTTAGGGATGTGCCAGAGGGTCTGGCCGTGGCTGCCCACCAGGTCAATGCTTTCCTTCGGCACGCCTGCCTGTTCGCATACCGCCAGGCACGCTTCCAGGGACAGTTGGCCCAACAAGAAGCTGAACAGGCACAGGTCATGGCTGCCGCCCTCCTTGCCCGACGCCAGCCGCAGGATTTCATTTCTCACGTTTTCCGGATACGGCACGGACACGAAGCCCAGCGTCGTGACCTTTGTATCCAGCCCAAACCCGCTGATGTCCACCAGCGCCGCGTCCATGCCGTCCGCCGACGTACCGCTCATCAGCCCGATGACCCGAAGGGTTTCTTTTTCCCATAACCTTTTCATCGTTTGCATCAACCTTTTACACCGCCTAACGCGATGCCCTCCACAAACTGCTTTTGCAGGAAGATATACAGAATGAACGGAAACAGGAAGGTCAGCGTGGCCCCCGCCATGACCATGCCGTAATTGGTGGTGGAGTTGCTGGCGAGGGTGGACATGGTGACGGGCAGCACCCGCATTTCAGACCTTGTGTTGATAATCAGCGGCCAGAGGAAGTTGTTCCACGCGGCGTTGAAGGTGAAGATGGTCAGGGTAATGAGCGCAGGCTGCACCAGGGGAATCACGATGGTGACGAACCGCCGCACCTCCCCGCAGCCGTCGATCTCCGCCGCTTCCAGCAGTTCGTTGGGCACCGCCACCATGAACTGGCGCATCAGGAAAATCCCGAAGGCCCCCACCATGGGCAGGATGAGGGCGGAGTAGGTGTTGGTCAGCCCCGCCCGGTTGATCATCACGAACATGGGAATCAGCACCACCTGGCCGGGAATCATCATGGTGGCAAGATACCCCTGGAACAGCGCTTCCTTGCCGGGCACGGGCTTCTTCTCGAACCCATACGCCGCCATGGCGGAGGCGATATCCACCAGCAGGCAGGAGCCCACCACCACGATGATGCTGTTTTTCAGCGCGGTGCCAAAGTCCCGCTTCACGATGGCGTACCAGTAATTGTACAGGCTGGGCCGCAGGTCTTTCAGTTTAATGTACAGCGTTTCCGAATCGGTGAAGGACACGGCCACCATGTAAATCAGCGGCAGCACGCACAGCACCGCGAACAGCGTCACCAGCACGATGCCGATGACCACCCAGGGCGATAATGCTTTCTTTTTCATCAGTCCTTCTCCTTGAAAAACAGCGATTGAATCAGGTGGATGAACAGGATCACGATCAGCAGGCACATGGCCACGGCGCTGGCGTAGCCGTAGTTTTTATCCTGGAACGCGAAGGTATAGATCACGTAAGCCACCGTATACGTGGAGCGTCCCGGCCCGCCGCCGGTCATTTTGTACACCAGGTCGAACACCTGGAAGGAGCCGATGATGCCCAGGGTGACGATCATATAGGTAATGGGCTTGAGGATGGGCAGGGTGATGTACCAGAACCGCTGGATGGGGGAGGCCCCGTCCACGATGGCGGCCTCCCGCACGTCGGAAGGCACGTTCATGACCCCGGCGTAGTAGATCACCATGTAATACCCCGTGCCCTTCCAGATGGCGACCGCTGCCACGCTGGGCAGGGCGTTGGCCTTCTTGCCCAGGAAGTTCACGGAATCCAGGCCCAGGAAATTCAGGAATTGGTTGATGATGCCGCCCTTGGGCTGGTACATGATGTTCCAGACCGTGGCGGAGGCAATCAGCGATACAATGACCGGAATGAAAATCACGCTGCGCATGAAGGAGCCGTAGCGGTTCTTCATGTGCTCGGCGATGAACACGGCGATGAGCAGGGACAGGATGGTTTGCGCGGGCACGGTGATGAGCACGTACCGCACCGTATTGCTCAGCGCTTCGGTCAGCACCCGGTTATTGAACAGCCGGGCGTAATTGTCCCACCCGATCCACTGGGGCGTGGAGGCCATGTTGTATTTGGTGAAGGAAAAATACGCAGACAGGAAGATGGGCGTCACGTTGAAAATCATCATCAGGATGAAGCTGGGCGCGATGTACCCGGCCCCGATCAGCGCCTGCCTGCGGGTGCGGGGACTCATTTTCCGTTTGACGGAAGGAGCGGTGGTCAAAGAAATCACCTCGTGAAGTGGCGATAATTTATGGCTTTCTTGGAAGGGGGTCTGGGGGAAACCATTCTTTGGCCTGCAAAGAATGGTTTCCCCCAGAAATACTTCGTTTTGAAAAAGGACTCCGGCGGCGGTGCCGCCGGAGTCCCGGATGGTTGCTTACTGCTTGATCTGTTCCGCGTAGTACTGCATGGTGTTGTCCAGCACTTCCTGGGGCGTCAGGTCGCCCATGAACATCATCTGGATATTGGCCTGCAGTTCCTTTTCAAAGGAAGCCTTGCCCTCGAACTCGTTGACCACGTAAATGTCCGCGGTGTGGGCGCCGGTCAGGTTGGTGTAAGCTTCGTTCTGGGTGTAGGCGGCATCCTTGGTGAAGGGCGGCAGATAGAACACTTCGCTGTGGAAACGGTCCATGACCGCGCCGGAGGTGATGAGGGTCAGGGCCTTCACGGCCAACTCGTCGTTGCCCCGTTCCTTGGCCTTGGCGGCAACGCCGAAGGAGTCGGTGGCGGTGCGGGCGCCGTAACCGGCGGGGCCCTTCAGGGAGAAGAAGTATTCCCAATTGATCTCGTTCTTGGTGAAGGTCTTGCCCTTGTTCAGGTCAGCCACCACGAAGGCCAGCTCGCCCGCGGCGAACTTGTCGATGGATTCGCCCTCGGACACGATGGTTTCGTCGAAGATGCCCTCGTCCGCGAACTTCTTGAGGAATTCCAGGGTCTTGAGGCCCGCTTCGTTGTTGATGGCGATGTTGCCGTTTTCATCCAGCATGACGCCGCCCGCCTGGAAGTAGTAGGGCCAGAAGGCCAGCATCAGGGCGCTGGTGCCGGTGGTGGCGCCCCAGTTCTGCAGGAAGCCCTGCTTGCCGGTCTTTTCCTGGATGGTCTTGCAGGCTTCGATGAAGGCGTCCCAATCCTCGGGGAAGGCTTCGATGCCGGCTTCCGCCAGGATGTCCTTGTTATAGAAGCCCATGGCCACGCCGTCGTCCATGGGGACGATCACATGCTCGCCATTGGCATCCACGGGGCCCAGCGCCCACAGCAGGTAGTTGTCCATCTGTTCCTGGGTCAGGTAGCTGTCCAGGCCCAGCAGCAGACCGGCCTTCACCAGGTCGTAGTTGTCGGTGACATACACCACGTCGGGGCCGTCGTTGTTGAGCAGGCCGGTGTAGATGGTGGTGTTGTAGTCGCTCCAGGAGAGGATCTCCACCTTGACTTCGCAGTTGTTCTCTTCCTCGAAGGGGTCAAACACGCCGTCCCAGAAATCCTGGTCGGAGATGCCGTCGCCGAACTGATACTGGGGGATCCAGACGGTCAGGGTCTTTTTGTCGTCCGCGGCTGCCAGGCTCACGCAGGACAGCAGCAGCGCGCAGGTCAGAAGAACCGCAACAAAACGCTTCATGGGGTTTACTTCCTTTCATATATATTTGATGCTTCCTGCATCAATTTTTTTACATTATACCAAAACGTTGCTTCTGCGTCAACCGCTTTATGGTTTTTCCGCTGCATTCGCGGCCAGGGCGAAGGCGGCTTCATGGAGCACGCGGCGGAATTCCCAGGTGGCGTTTTCGTTTTCGTGGGGATAGAACAGCCGGTTGGTGAAGGATACCACGCCGACGTTGTATTCCCGGGAGAAATAGATGCCCGTGCCGGTGAAGCCGGTGTGGCCGCAGCCGTGGGGATAGCTGAGTCCGGTCTGGAAGCCGATGCCCCGGCCCAGCGCGGCGGGCTGTTCTTTTTGGGCTTCCATGAAAAGCGGTTCAGCGGCGTTCATGTAAAACTGGCACAGCCGGGCGTAAGCCAGGGTGTCGGCAAAAATCCCCGCGTGGCCCGATACGCCGTGGAAATAGTAAAAGCAGTTGCCGTCATTAGCTTCGCCCCGGACAGGCTGGCCCAGGGGACGGAATCCGTCAAAGGCAATGCCCCGGTCGGCGCACATCTGCGTCTCGATGGGATTGCCGTAGCAGGAGGGCACGAGGGGCAGGGCTTTGTCCGGCAGGTAGGTCATGTTCCCCAGGCCCAGGGGCCGCACCAAATCCTCCCGCAAGCAGGTTTCCAGCGGCTTTCCCTGCATGCGCTCGATGACTTTTCCCAGCAGCATAAAATTCAAATCGGAATACACCACGCCCCGCGTTGGCTCGGTATGCTGCAAAGCGTATTTCAGTACGGCGTAAAAATCCTCTCCCCGCCGGGCATAGAAGGGATACCAGGCGGCGAGGGTGGAGGTGTGGGTGAGCAGTTGATAAAGGGTAATCCCTTTCAGCCGTTCAGAAAAATACGTATCTTCGTCTAATGCGGGCAGCGCGTCCAATAAAGCGGTTTGCAAAGTTAGCTTGCCCTTTTGCATCAGCAGGAAAACCTGGGTGGCCGTGGCGATTTTGGTCAGGCTGGCCACGTCGAACAGACTGCTCTCCCCCGCTTCCCCCGCGCAGACGCAGGCCAGGGTTTCCTCCTTATTAAACACGCGAACGCAGGCGGAGGGGAAATATCCCGCCGCCCGGTAGCGCTCCGTGATGTCCTGTATGGCGCGCCGCAGACGCGCCCTGTCTGTTTCGTTCATAAAATGCCCATCTTCTCCTGCTTGAATTTCAGAATCCGGTACACGCTTTCGTCAATCCGGCTTTCGGGGATCGTGCCGTCCTCCACGGCCTGCACCACGCCGTCGAAAGCCTCGAAATAGTCATAGGGCATGAGCAGGATATCCACCCCCGCCTGGATGCATTTCACGCAGGCTTCGGAGGAGGAATACTTTTCCCGGATGGCCCCCATGGACAGGGCGTCGGTGATGATCAAGCCCTCAAAGCCCAGCTCACCCCGCAGCTTTTCCGTCAGAACGGTATAGGACATGGTGGAGGGCTCGTCGCTGCCGGTGACGTTCGGGGCGGCGATGTGGGCGGTCATCACGAAATCAGTATCCGCGGCAATACCCGCCCGGAAGGGAATCATCTCGCAATTGCTGATTTCTTCCCAGGTCTTTTTTGTTTCCGCGTAACCGGTGTGGGTGTCGGTGTCGGTGTCGCCGTGGCCGGGGAAGTGTTTGATGCAGGACGCTGTGCCACCTTCATGCAGCCCGCGGATGTACGCCTGCACCATGCCCGAGGCTACAGACGGGTCGTCGCCAAAAGCCCGGTCGCCGATGACAGGATTCCTGGGATTGGTGTTCACGTCGGCCACAGGGGCAAAGTCAATGTCCAGGCCGTAAGCTTTCAGATACTGGCCGATGGTCAGGCCCGCTTCAAAGGCCAGGAGCGTATCGCCCGATGCGGCGATCTTGCCCATGGGCGGAAATTTCTTCACGCCGAAATCCGTTGGGTAATTGGCAATGCGGGCAATGCTCCCGCCTTCTTCATCAATGCCGAGCATGGGCGCAGTCTCCCCCATGCCATGCAGCCGCTCGATGAACAGGCGAAGCTGACTCGGAGAAAGAATATTCTTCCTGAACAGCGCGAACCCGCCGCAAGGGAACTGCGCATAGGTTTCCCGCATTTCATCCGATACGCGGGTGGTGCCGGTGATGCTGTTGTCCTCCAGCTCTGCGGGGCCGAAACGGCCTTCCAGCGCGTCGGGACGAATCATGAACAGCTGGCCCACCTTCTCCCGCAGCGTCATGGTGTTGATTTTCCGCATCACAGCATCCTCCTCCGCAAAAGTGGGACAAATCAGCAGAACGGCCAGCAGGAACGCCGCCCCCCGAAGCAGATGTTTTTTCATCATCGCCAGGCTCTCCTTGATCGAATCTTTCCTTCCCTCTGATTGTACCACATCCTCGCTCTTTTTACAACCAAAACGGGAGCCCGTCAAGAGCTCCCGTGTGTAAAATATGATCTTACCAATTCCAGCCGCCGCGCATATGCATCCCGCCGCGCTGATCGTTCTGGGGCTGGGTGGCCGAGGTATTCGTGTCGGTCTGGCTTTGGCCGTCCTGCGTCATGCCGTCCCTGTTCCAGCCGCCGCGCTGCCCGAAGCCCTGGCCGCCCATGTCCCCGCGCATACCGCCGCCGTCCGGGCCGGACACGCCGCTGCTGTTGTTCAGGGTCACGGTGGACGCCACATAATAGGCTCCGTCGTAGTCAATGCCAGCTTCGCCGCCGAAGGAGGCGCTGTTGATGGTGATGGTGCCGCCCAGCAGATTGATATTGCCGTTGCAGTCCAGGCCGTCGCCGCGGCTCTGCACATTGACCGTGCCGCCGGTGATGTTCAGGGAGGCGGTGAGGGCGGCATCTTTCTGTGTGGCGTTAATGGCGTCGTCCGTGGCGGATACGTCCACGCTGCCGCCGAAAATATTCACCACGGTGGCTTCCAGACATTCCTTCCCGGTGGCGGAGATGATGGGGCCGTTCCCGGTTTCACGGCTGCCGACGGTCAGGATGCGGTCGGCGTGGAGGGCGTCGTCCCCGGCGCTGACGTTCACGGTACCGGAAAGCAAGGTCAGGTCAGCGCCCGCGTTGATGCCGTCGTTGACGGCGAAAATGTTCACGGTCAGGCCGTCGCCGTCCACCACGAAAGAGGAATCCGTGTCGCCCACCTTGATGCCGTTCTTGGCGTTGCCGTTGATGGTGAGGGTGCCGTCGCCGGTCAGGTACACCTGGGACCCGGCTTTCGCTTTCAGCGCCGCGCCGTCGTAAGCCTCGGCCACTTCCGCGTCGGCGGAGTTTTCATCCGCGGGGTTTTCATTGTCCGTCAGGGTCACGCTGCCGCTGATGACGATTTTGGCCTGGGCTTCCTTGTTGATGGACAGGGCCGCGGCGGTGCTGCTGCTCAGGTTCAGGCTGTCCAGCACCAGCACCACGCCGGTGGTGCCCTTTTTCACGGTCACGGTGCCGTCGGAACATTCGCCGCTGATTACGTAGGTGCCGGGCTCGTCGATCTTCACCTCATTGTCGGTGTCGCTCATCCGGATGCGGACGGCGTTTTCCAGGTCGATGGCCAAGGTGGCCGCGGTGTTTTCAACGCTGCTGGTGACGATCTCGGTGGGATTTTCGGCGTAGGTCACGTTGCTGTTCTGGCCCATCATGCCGCCGCCCATGAATCCGCCCATGCCGCCGTTCATCATCTGTCCGCCGCGTCCCGCCGCCAGGCCGGAGACCGCGGAACCCGCTACCAGGGAAAGGCTCAGCACGGATACCAGGGCGATTTTCTTCCAGTGCTTTCTGAGGAAGCTGGCGCTGCCGCTGTTCGCAAAGACGTATTTCCTGTTCAATTTCCGCTGTTTCATGTTCTTGTCCTCCTTATCGTTTTCGCCGGGCGAATCGCCGGCTTTTCAGTAGTTTCGCTTTTGTCTGTCTCCGGTGTTTCTCCCTTCGACAATCCCCATTATAGCGGGGAAGCTTTAAGAAACCTTAAAGCAGAAAAATCTTTTTTCTGGGCGATTGAACCGGGGCGGTTTTCTTTGGCGGTTCTTGCTTGTATGGCAAAAATGGCTAATTTCTGAGCACAATCATTGATCATTCTTTTTTTAATTTGGAAAACTCATCCAAGCGGCTCTTTACAAAAAAAAGAAAATATTGTATGATATAGACGGTTGGAATCCCCGGAACACCTTTTATACCAAGCGCGGAGGTGCGACCCGATGGAGAAGAATACCTACATCCCAGCCGAACGGCAAAAGAAAATGATGGAATACATCGAAGCCAATACCAGCGCGCAGATCCACGAGCTGGCGGAGAAGTTTCATGTATCGGAAGCAACCGTGCGCCGCGACCTGGACGACCTGGATCAGCAGGGCGCCCTGAGGCGGACCCACGGCGGAGCCATCAAGGTGGATCGCAGCACATCCTACGAATCCATGTACTCCGAGAAAATCAGCCAAATGCTGGAGGAAAAGCACCGCATCGCCGAATACGCCGCCCAAATGGTGAAGCCCGGCGACACTGTGCTCATCGACTCCGGCACCACCACCTTCTTCATTGCGCAGGCTTTGGCCCATCATGAAAACCTGACCATCATCACCAACGACCTGTACATCGCTTACCAGACGCCCGTCCACCCCTCCAGCATGCTGATCGTCACCGGCGGCACGCGCAGGCAGGGAAGGCAGGAGCTTGTGGGCTCCATCCCGGAGAGCTTTGTGCGCGATTCCCATGTGGACGTGGCCTTCATCGGCGTGGACGGCATCGATCTGACCGGCGGCGTGACCAACGCCAACTTCACCGAAGTAGGCCTCAAACGCCTCATGATCGCCGCCGCGGCTCGCAGCGTGATCGTGGCTGACCACACCAAATTCGGCCGCGTCGCCCTTGCCCGCATCTGCGATTTAAAAGAAGCGTCCCTCCTCATCACGGACCGCGGGATTGAGAGCGAAACACTGAGCCGCCTCAAAAAACTGGGCGTGCAGATTGAAACCGTATGAACCAAAAAACCAGCGCGGCCCGGCTTTGTACGGGCCGCGTAGTTATATTGCGGAAAGGCGGAACGCTCCTGTTTTTTCGGAAGCGGGAAAAGCCAATATGTTGACAAAAAACCGGATTTCATGCATAATAATATGGTAAATAATGATTGATTGCAGTTGGTTTTTGCGCATTGCCTCCATTTTAATAAACGAAAGGCGAAATGCTTTATGGGAAATAAAGACGCGGACGGCAGACTGCGGATCGCAATGCTCGGTCACAAATTCATCCCCTCGCGGGACGGCGGCATCGAGGTGGTCGTGGGCGAACTGACCACCCGGATGGCGGCCCTGGGCCATTCTGTCACCTGCTATAACCGCACGAACGCGGCCAACCGGCAGGCACTGAAGGAAAACCGCCTGCCAACGGAATACAGCGGGGTACGCATGATTTGGGTGCCCACGATTGACCGGAGAGGCCTGGCTGCGCTGAGCGCTTCGATTGTCGCAACCATCCGGGCCGCCTTCGGCAAATACGACGTGGTGCACTTCCACGCGGAAGGGCCCTGCGTGATTTGCTGGCTGCCCCGGCTGCTGGGGAAAAAGGTGATCGTAACCATTCACGGCTTGGATCACAAGCGCCAGAAATGGGGGCGGTTCGCTTCGGCCTGCATCATGATGGGCGAAAAAAACGCAGCCCGGCACGCCCATCAGATCATCGTGCTGAGCAAGGGCGTGCAGCAGTATTTCCGGGAGCAGTACGGCCGGGAAACGGTGATCGTTCCCAACGGCATTTCTCCCTCCGCCCCGCTGCGCGCGAACCTGATTTCAAAAAAATTCGGGCTGGAGCCCCGGAAATACATTCTGTTCCTGGGCCGCCTCGTTCCGGAAAAAGGCATCCACTATCTGATCCAGGCGTATCAGGGATTGAAAACGGACTGCAAGCTGGTCATCGCCGGCGGCGTTTCGGACACGGGCAATTATGTGCGCTCCCTGCGCGAAATGGCAAAAGAGAATCCCAACATCATTTTCACGGATTTTGTGGAAGGCCAGATCCTGGAAGAACTGTACAGCAATGCGTATATTTACGCGCTGCCCAGCGACCTGGAGGGCATGCCCATCAGCCTGCTGGAAGCCATGAGCTACGGCTGCTGCTGCGTCACGTCAGATATCAGCGAATGCACCGACGTAACGGGGGAATACGGCGCTTCCTTCCCCCGGGGCAAAGCGGACGCGCTGCGCGAAACGCTGCAGGAGCTGTGCGACCATCCCGAAGAGGCGGAACGCCTGGGAGCCGGGGCAAAAGCAGATGTAACGCGCCGCTTCAGCTGGGATGAAACCGTTGAAGAAACTCTGCGCCTTTACCGTAAGGCGCTGAATCAATAAACAGACAGGAGATTGATCATCATGAAAAAGCAATTGGCAATCGTGGTTCTGCTGGTACTGGCGCTTCTGCTTGGAGCTTTCAGCGCTTCCGCCGACGATATGAAAGCAATCGTCCTCGCCGACGGCGCCAGCCGCAGCGAAGCGGACGGCGTGGTGGTGGACGGTGATGTGGTGCGCATCATGATGCCGGGGGAATACATCGTTTCCGGAACGCTGACCAACGGCTGCATTTCCGTTGAATGC
>CADBCX010000069.1 GCA_902793245.1 uncultured Eubacteriales bacterium
TTCTTTCAGCAGGTGTTCGTTTTCGTTGGTGTAGGTGCCGTTCAGGCGGTTGTAGCTGGTCATGAGGCAGCGGGGCTTGCCTTCCTTGACGGCGATTTCAAAGTTGGTCAGGTACAATTCCCGCAGCGTGCGCTCGTCCATCACGGAGTCGTTGTGCATGCGCAGCATTTCCTGGCTGTTGGCGGCGAAGTGCTTGGCGCAGGCGGACACGCCCTTGCTCTGCACGCCCCGGATGAACCCGGCGGCCAGCTTGCCCGCCAGGTAGGGGTCTTCGGAGTAGTATTCAAAGCTGCGACCGCAGAGGGGAGAGCGCTTGGTGTTCAAGCCCGGCCCCAGCAGGATGTCCACGTTCTGGGCAGCGGCGTCAGCCCCCGCGCAGGCGCCCATGGCCTGGGCGGTCTCCGGGTCCCAGCTGTTGGCTAACGTTGCCGCCGAAGGAATGCAGGTGGCCTTGGTGGAGGCGTTCAGGCCCAGGTGGTCGCCCTCGCCCGCCTGCTTGCGCAGGCCGCTGGGCCCGTCGGACAGCGTCATGGCGGGAATGCCCAGCTGTTCGATGGCCCGGGTATGCCACACATCCTTGCCGGAAAGCAGCGCGGCTTTTTCCTGGAGCGTCAGTTTTTCGATCAATTCCTGATGTTTCATGATACCGTCCCTTTCTTGATTAGAAGTGAGATGGGGCAGGATGGTTCTTTATGGGTTCATTGATCCTTTGTGAAAATTATATCATTATTCGCCAGATATGACAAGTAAAATTTGAAAAATCAAAAAAAACAAGGATTTATATTTTCTGTACCGGTCATGCGTTCCTCCAAAATAAAATATCAGCCGCCGGAGGCCTCTCAAGCGTCCGGCGGCTGGGTTGGTTGTTTATATGCCCGCGTAGGAGTGCAGGCCGGGCAGCAGCAGGTTGACCCCGGCAAAGGTGAAGATGACCAGCACGAACGCGATCACCGCCAGCCAGGCCATGCGTTTGCCCTGCCATTTCAGGCGCAGGCGCTGGTGCAGGTAAATGGCGTAGAAGATCCAGGTGATCAGCGCCCAGGTCTCTTTGGGGTCCCAGCTCCACCAGCTGCTCCAGGCCTGCTCGGCCCAGATGGCCCCGGAGAAAATGACCACCGTCAGCAGCAGGAAGCCCAGGCAGATGATCCGGTAGCCCATATAATCCATCTGTTTCATGCGCGGGTCGTCGGCGTTTTTCCCCTTTTTCAGCTGAACCAGATAGCCGACACCCAGCCCGGCGGAGATGGCGAACGCTGCATAGGAAAAGGCCGCCGAACCGATGTGCAGGGCGAACCAGGTGGAGCGCAGGGCGGGCATGATATCCTTGATCTGCATGGGCTGGAACGCCGCGTAGCTGAGAATCAGGAAGGCCATGGGCATGGCCGCGGTCATCACCCACTCCTGCCTGAGCTTCCAGTACAGGAAAAAGCCCAGCACCGCGATGGCCCAGGCAAAGCCGGAGGCAAACTCAAACTGGTTCGCCAGGGGCAGCCGCCCGGCGGTAAAGCCTCGCCAAACGGTGTAGCCCGTGTGCAGCAGGAAGCCCAGGCCAAACGCGACGCGGGCGATTTTGTTCAGCCCGTCTTTTTTCAGCGCCGAGCCGATGAATTGCAGCACGGAAGCGGCAAAGTAAACCATCAGCGCCGCGAAAAAACAAATCTCCAAATCAATGCCTCCTATGGATTCTTTCCTGCCGGGGATTTCTCCGCTTCCAGGGCGAGCGCCAGGCCCTCCTGGTTTTTGGGCGAACAGATCACATAGCCCTCTTTCGCAACCTTCACCGCCACGGGCACGGCGAAGAAGCACAGGTACAGGGCGGCAACCATCAGCCCGAAGCTGAAATACAATCCGCCGTACAGCCAGCCGGACACGTGCTTGATCCTCAGGCCCGGATACTCGGCGGGGGAGAGGAAGGAGAAGGTGATGTCGCCAATGTTGATTTCCTCGCCGGGGAAGGCCAGCACGGCGGCGGACATGCCGTCGGTGATGGACTGGATGCGGTAAACCGGGTCGGGATAACTGCGGTCGGTGCTGGTGATGAGGGTAAAGTTTCCCTCCTCGTCCCGGAAATAGCCGGGATAGAGCGCCTCAAAATAAATGCCGTTCCGCTGGTCGATGGCCAGGAACGCGGGCTCGGTCATGTACTGGATCTCCTCGGCCCCGTTGCTGTTGTTGCGAATTTGGATGCGGCCCGCGGTACCGTAGGTCTGCTGATAGATTTTATAGTTGCCGAACCGCAGAGGCTCGTTCACGCGGATTTCCTGGGTCTTGCTCTGCTTTCCGTCCGGGCTGGCGGCGGTGAGAACGCTGGCGTAGTCCAGCTTGCCGCTTTCATCCTGGATATGGAAGGATTCGCAGGTGACGGTCGTTCCGTCGGAGAGGGTCAGTGCTTCGCCGGGCATCACGGTTTGGTCGCTCACCTGGGGCGTCATCAGCACCAGGGAGCCGAACAGCAGCACCAGCAGGATGGACAGATGTACGAGAAAAGAGCCGTAGAAGCCCATGAAATGCTTGCTGTAAAGGACTGCATTTTCCGATTCCGTTTTCCGATACCGCTGGCCGGAAAGGTACGCGGTGATCTTCTGAAACTGGCTTTCGTCGGCGAACGGCTGATCACACGCCGCTTTGATCGCCTGCTGTTTCAGCCGTTCTCCCGCTTTCCGGGTTCTGCCGAAGCGCAGGATGGAGCAAAGCAGCAGGTTCAGGCACAGCAGAATTTCCAGGGCATAGAAATACCAGGTGTGGAAGATGTCCGTGAACCCCAGCGCCATCAGCAATGTGGCGGTGTTGGCACCGTAGGCGTTCATGTACTTCATCGCCGCTTCCTGCTGCGGAATCAGCGACCCCGCCAGCGACAGCGCCATCACGGCGGCCAGCAGGATCATCCCAAAGGTCATGGAACAGAAAAAGGACAGGATTTTCTTCAAGATTGCTTTACTCCTTCTCAGGGAACAGTGTGACGCAAAAAAGCGCCCGTCCCGGCGGGGCCTTGCGGTTGCCCGCACCGCCGGGGGCAGGGCGCTGCTTCAGGGTCAGATTTCCAGCAGGCTCAGGGCTTCCTCGATCAGGGCTTCGGCCTTGTCCAGGCAGCTGTTGTCCAGCTTGGAGTTATGCGCGCCCTCGCTGTTTTCCACGAACACGAAGTCCCAGTACCACTGGCCTTTGCGGTTCAGGGCGCGAATGGCGTCCAACTGTTCGTCGGTGTACTTGCCGGAGGCCACGGCGTCGGCCAGCTTGTCGGTGAGCTCCGCCAGCTTGTTGCCGATTTCAATGGTCCGGGCTTCCATCTTCTCCTGGATGCCGTGGACGAAGCTGTCCAGGTCGGCATGGCAGGCGGCGCAGGTGGCCTTGATGGATTCGCTCTGGAGCGGGCTGACCAGGGCATGGCTCTTGAAGGTTGTGCCGTCTTCGCGGGTCACCTTCTCCATGTGGCAGTCCGCGCAGGTGAACATGCCGGCATGCACGCTGCCCACGCCCATGTAGGTTTCAAACTCGGGGTGCTGGGTCTTGAGCTGGCGCACGCCGGTGCGGGGGTTGGTGTAGTCGGAGAAGTCGATGGCTTCGTAGTAGGCGTACATGTCGTCGGGGTTCATCACGGCCAGCCCGGTATAGGGCAGGGTGGTGGACTTGTCCGCCGGGGCGAAGTAGTATTCCACGTGGCACTGGGCGCACACGGCGGTCTGGGCGGGCACGTTTGCCATATCGTCGCCCATGGCCTGGGCCAGGTACAGATGGGTCACGGTGTTGCCCTCGCCGGGGGTGTTGGCGTGGCAGGTGTAGCAGCCCATGGACTCGTTGATGTTCTGCAGCGCGTCTTCAAAGGGAATGCTGTAGGCTTCCACGCCCATTTCGTTGGCCATGTGGGTGAAGTCCGCGGTCTTGCAGGTCCAGCAGTTGGCCAGCTTGTGGGGCCGTCCGGTGGCCTGCACGTCCTCCACGGCGTAGAAGTGGCCGCGGGCGCTGCCGTAGTAGGTGTTGAAGGCCATCCCTTCGTAGACGGTGGCGATCATGGGATACTCCGCCACGTGGTCGATGACCTCCTTGTTCTCTTCCGTCGCCATGTAGGTGGCGTACACGTCCGGGAACTTATCCGCCCACTCGGTGGAGTTGATCTTGGTCACGCCGGTCTTGGCTTCCACCACCTTCGCGGTGTCCGCCAAGGCGCAGCTCGCGGCGCACAGCACCAGCACCGCCACGAGCGCGGCCAGGATGAGCTTTTTCATGGTTGTTTTCCTCCATTTTATTCTTGAGGCGTTTCCCCTGTGAAGGCCGCACAGGACGCCGGGGGAATGAGGGAATAGGGGAACGAGAGTGCAGATGATATAGGAGTATGACGCAGGAGACCACCCAAAAGTAATGTCATCCCTTCGACTTCGCTCAGGGCAGGCTCTGAGCGGAGCGAAGCGGAGTCGAAGGACCTTCCTTGAGGGGAAGGTGTCAGGCGCGGACACAACTTTTCTCAATGTGCCGGAGACAATTCGCGCCTGACGAATGAGGTGTTTCGTTTGCCTTGCGATATGCTGCTTTCGTGTCATTTAGCAGGGGACACCTCATCCGAGCCGCACGAATAGGCTTGGTCACTCTCTCCAACTTGATTCCATGCGGCCCACCATCCAGGGCTGCCGCCCGGCCTTCGCTGAAAACAGTCCACTGGACTGTTTTCCGGGCGCTTCGGCCCCCCTCAAGGGGAAGGCTTTTGGCGGGTTCCCTATTGCCTGCTGCCTAATGTCCGAAACCATCTTGCATTCCTTCCTCATTTATAGTAAAATTATATCATAGCCCGATGAAACCCGTCAAGGGAAGGAAAGGCCGATTTGAAGTTTCACGCAAAGAAATGTTGTTTCCTTTCTTGAAACGGTCATGAAAATCCAGAATCTTGCATTCTTTTCCCGTTCCATGATCACTTCATCCAAAAGGAGGATCGCCCGCTATGCAGCCCATCACCTTCGTCTGCGGCCACCGGAACCCGGACACGGACTCCATCGTGTCCGCCATGGCCTACGCCGGCCTGTGCAACGCCATCGGGGAGAACGGCTATGTTCCCGTGCGCCTGGGTCATCTCAACGATGAAACCGCCTACCTGCTCAAGCGCTTCGGCTTCCAGCCGCCGCTTCGCATTTCCACCGTGCGCACCCAGGTGAAGGACATCGAGTTTGACCGCCCGCCCCGCCTGAGCCAGAGCCTGCCGGTCAGCCACGCCTGGAGCATTCTGCGGGAAAACCCCAACCTGAGCACCCTGCCCGTCACCAACGAGGACGGCACGCTGTACGGTATGGTCACTGCCGGGGGCATCGCTGAAAGCGACATGAAGGCCATCGAGGTGCCGGTGCTGGACAACGCGCCGGTGTTCAACGTGCTCTCCGCCCTGGAGGGCCACATCATCAACCGGGACGAGGACGTGTTCGACTTCATTTCCGGCGAGGTGGTCATCGCCCTGCCCACGAACGGGGCCATCCTGCGGGGCGTGAAGGAAGGGGCCATCGTGCTTTGCGGCCAGCAGGAGGACGTGGTGGAGGAAGCGCTCAAGCGCAAGGCCTGCTGCATCATCCTGTGCCAGAGCAACCTGGCGGAAAAATACCGGGGACTCAGCTCCGAAACCTGCGTGATCGCCACGCCCCACGACGCCTGGCGCGCCGCCCGGATGCTGTACCAGGCCACGCCCGTGGGCCGCATCGCCAAGACGGACGAGCTGGTGTGCTTCCATGAGGAAGACTACCTGGACGACGTGCAGGAAATGGTGCTGCAATCCCGCTACCGTTCCTATCCTGTGCTGGACGAGGAAAACAAGGTCATCGGCACCCTGGGCCGGTATCACCTGCTGCGCCCCCGCAGGAAGCGCATCGTGCTGGTGGACCACAACGAAGTGGGCCAGGCGGTGCCGGGGCTGGAGCAGGCCGAGCTGGTGGGCATCATCGACCATCACCGGCTGGCCGACGTGCAGACGGGCTATCCCGTGTTCATGCGCAACGAGCCCGTGGGCTCCACCACCACCATCGTGGCCACCATGTTCCAGGAGCACGGCCTCATGCCCGGCGAAAAGCTGGCGGGCCTCATGGCCGCCGCCATCGTCAGCGATACCGTGATGTTCAAGTCTCCCACCACCACGCCCAAGGACCGCCGCATCGCCGAGCGCCTGGCCCGCATCGCGGGGCTGGATCTGGACGCGCTGGGCAGGGAAGTGTTCTCCGCCTCCAACGCCGACAAGAGCGTGGAAGCGCTGCTGAGAACCGATTTCAAGGAATTCCATTTGGGCGACCACAAGCTGGGCATCAGCCAGATCACCACCATGGACTCCGAACGCATGATCCAGCGGGAAGCGGAATTCCTGGTGGAAATGGAAAAGCTGAAAAAAGACCGGGGCTACGATATGGTGCTGCTGATGATCACAGACGTGCTGCGGGAGGGCACGGAATTGGTGTTCCTGGGCGACAAGGAGATCATCCGCCAGGCCTTCAACATCGGCCACATCGAGGGCAACACCCTGTTCCTCAAGGGCGTCGTCAGCCGGAAAAAGCAGATGGTGCCCGCGCTTTCTCAGCTGTGGGGATAAATGGATAGTGTGGAGTGAGGAGTTGTATAGTTCTCAAATTAAACAGTAAATATGGGAACATCTCTGTCATCCTGAGCGAAGCGAAGGACCTCCCTATAGAAGAGTAAAAACGAATAAATTGCTTTACTTATTCCGTTACTATGAGATCCTTCGCTTACCCCTACGCTTCGCTTCGGGGTGCTCAGGATGACATAAAAGACGAAGTCAGCTCATCACTCCTCACTTGCAATAAAGCCAGCTTAGAGGAATACATCATGTACAAATCCGACACCATCGCCGCCCTTGCCACCGCCCCGGGGGAGGGCGGCATCGCCATCGTGCGCGTCAGCGGGCCGGAAGCGGAAGAAATGCTGAAACGGCTGATCGTGCCCGCCCGCGCCTGGGAAAGCCACAAAATGTATTACGGCCACGCTGTATATCGCGGGGAAACCCTGGACGAGTGCATGGCCGTTTTGTTTCGCGCGCCCCGCAGCTACACCCGGGAGGACGTGGCGGAGCTTCATCTCCACGGCGGCTCCTGGGCGGCGAAAAGCGTGCTGAACGCCCTGTACGCCCTGGGCGTGCGGACGGCGGAGCCGGGAGAGTTTACCAAGCGGGCTTTCATGAATGGGCGCATCGACCTGAGCCGCGCCGAAGCGGTAATGGCCCTGATCTCCGCCGAGGGAGGCCGCGCCGCCCGCGCCGCCATCCGGCAATTGGAGGGCGGGGTGAGCAGCTTTATCCGGCAGGCCCAGGAAGAACTGATTGCTTTGCTTTCCGGCGCTGCCGCGGCCATCGACTATCCCGAGGAAATCACCATGGAGGAAGCCGCCGCCGATCTGGAAGCGGGGGCGCGGAGATTAAGCGATAAACTGGACGCCGCCTGCGACGAGCGCGGGGCGAGGATCGCCGAAGAAGGGCTGGAAGCCGTGCTGTGCGGACGGCCCAACGTGGGCAAGTCTTCCTTATTAAACGCCCTCGCCCGGCAGGAACGGGCCATCGTCACCGACATTCCCGGCACCACCCGCGACATCATCCGGGCCGACGTACTCATCGACGGCCTGCGGGTACACTTTTCCGACACGGCGGGTCTGCGGGAACAGGGCGCGGATGTGATCGAGCGCATCGGCGTGGATCGGGCGCGGCAGGCCATCGCGGGCGCGGACGTGGTGATCGTGGTGCTCAACGCCGCCGAACCCCTGACGGACGAGGACAGGCAACTGCTGGAAGACACAAAAAACGCCCCGCGCATTGTCGTGCTGAACCAATGCGACCGGGCGATGGTGTTGCATCCCGCGGACTTTGACCGGCCCCTGCTGGTCTCCGCGAAAACGGGCCAGGGCTTATCTGACCTGGAGGAGCGGGTGGCTTCCTTCGGCGCGGGCGCGGGGGAGAGCGCCCTCACCCAGCAGCGGCATATCCGTTTGGCCCGGGAAGCGGCGGAAGCCCTGCGCCGCGCCGCCGACGCCTGCGCAAGCGGCGAACCGGTGGATCTGGCCGTGATCGACCTCCAGGACGCCCTGGCTTCCCTGGGCCGCGTCACCGGCGACCAGGTGGACGAAAAGCTCATCGACGATATTTTCTCCCGCTTCTGCGTTGGAAAATAAGCGCCTTACTTTTCATAAATTTTCGCTCCGAACGGCGCGAGGGCGAGCTTGGCGATTTTGAAAAACTGCTTTCCGAACGGGATGCCGACGATGGTGAAGGTCAGCAGCGCGCCCAGAAGAAAATTGATGATTGCCAATTCAATGCCGGAAACAAAGAACCAAATCACGTTCACCAGGAAGGACACCGCGCCGCCCTCATACACGACCTCCGTGCCAAACGGCATGAACGACAGCCGCGCGAACTTGAAGCACTGCACCCCGACGGGAATGCCCACGACGGTGGCGCACCAGATCAGCCCGGCAATCAGCCAGCCAAACCCGCTGATGAGTCCGCCGCACAGCAGCCAGACCACATTTCCCAACAGCGACATTTTACATCGTTCCTTCCTTCGGGATGATGATGGCGGCCAGGATGTACATCAGCACGCCGCCGCCCAGCATAAAGGAGAGCGCCACGAATCCCAGCCGGACCAGGGTGGGGTCGATGTCAAAGTATTCCGCGATACCGCCGCACACCCCGGCGATCATCCTGTTTCTGTCGCTCCGATACAGTTTCTTCATCTTAATTGCTCCCTTCCGTCTTGGCTTTCCTTTTGACACGCACAGTGTACCACTTTTGGATAAGAAAACAAGAATAGAAATATTAAAAACTGATAAGAATTTTTCGGCGGCGGGGATCTGTTTTTTTGCGCGGGCGCTGGTCTGCCACCGGCGGATCCTTGCCCGTTCGGCCACTTTTTCATGCGGTTTCCATAAATTTTCGGGTGGATTTTTATGTCGAACCGGTCAAATCCTTTTCTATGCCAATTTATCTATTGGCGAAAAAAGAAATATGTGGTATAATAAGTCGTTCGTGCAACGATTCTACACGAAAATCAGGAGGGATAAGACGCAATGCCTACCACGCAATTTGATAAAGAATCCATTAAGCAATCCATTATCGGCAAATTGCAGCGCTACAACGGCCGCACCCTGGCCGACGCCACGCCCCAGCAGATTTATAACGCCCTGGCCTCCACCGTGAAGGACCAGATCATGCAGAAGTGGGTGCAGTACCGGGAAAAGGATAAGCACTCCACCGCCAAGCGGCTGTATTATCTTTCCGTCGAATTCCTGACGGGCCGCAGCCTGCACTGCAACGTGCTGAACCTGTGCTCCAACGACGCTTACCGCCAGGCCCTGCAGGAGCTGGGCGTGGACTGGCGCACCGTGCTGGCCGAAGAACCGGAACCCGGCCTGGGCAACGGCGGCCTGGGCCGACTGGCCGCCTGCTTCCTGGACAGCCTGAGCGCCCTTTCCCTGCCCGCCATGGGCTGCACCATCCGCTATGAATACGGCCTGTTCCGCCAGCGCATCATCGACGGCCAGCAGGTGGAAGCCCCCGACGATTGGCTGGTCAACGGCAACGTGTGGGAAGTGCCCGCCATGGAGGATGTGTGCGAGATCCGCTTCGGCGGCCACGTGGAAGAAACCACCATCGACAACCGGACCTGCTATCTCCTCAAGGATTACTATACTGTGGAAGCCGTGCCTTACGACATGCCCGTGGCCGGCTATAACAACGAAACCGTCAACACCCTGCGCATGTGGCGCGCCCGCTCCTCCAAGAGCATCGACCTGGGCAGCTTCAACAGCGGAAACTACACCAAGGCTTTGCAGGAGCAGGAGCTCGCTACCGTGATCAGCAAGGTGCTGTATCCCGAAGACAACCACTACGAAGGCAAGGAGCTGCGCCTCAAGCAGCACTACTTCTTCACCAGCGCCACCCTGCAGTACGCCATCAAGGACTTCAAGCGCCGCTTCGGCCGCAACTGGCGCCTGCTGCCGGAAAAGATGACCATCCACATCAACGACACCCATCCCGGCCTGGCGATCCCCGAACTGATGCGCATCCTGATGGACGAAGAGGGCCTGGGCTGGGACGAAGCCAGCTGGATCGTGCAGCACACCGTGGCCTACACCAACCACACCGTCATGAGCGAGGCGCTGGAACGCTGGCCCGAAAAGATGATGCAGAACCTGCTGCCCCGCATCTACACGATCCTGTGCGAAATCAACCGCCGGGTCTGCGCCCGCCTGGCCGACCACTACAACAACGGCGCCGACCCGCGCATCGCCAAAATGGCCATCACCGCCTACGACCAGGTGCACATGGCGAACCTGTGCGTGGCCATGAGCTATTCCGTCAACGGCGTCAGCCAGCTGCACGGCGAGATCCTCAAGCACGACACCTTCAAGGAATACTACGAGTTCATGCCCAAAAAGTTCTCCGCCATCACCAACGGCATCACCCACCGCCGCTGGCTGATGAGCTGCAACGACGGGCTGACCAACCTGCTTTACAACACCATCGGCGACGCCTGGGTGAAGGAGCCCGAAAAGCTGCGCGACCTGCTGGCTTACCGGGATGACAAGGCGTTCCAGGCCGAATTTGAGAAGGTCAAGCGGGAAAACAAGATTATCTTCTCCAATTTCCTGAACCGCCAGCAGGGCGACACCATCGACCCGGACTTCATGCTGGACGTGCAGGCCAAGCGCCTCCATGAATACAAGCGCCAGCTGCTCAACGCCCTGCATATCCTGGTGCTGTACAACCGCATCATGGACGATCCCAACTACACCATGACGCCCCGCGTGTTCGTGTTCGGCGCGAAGGCCAGCCCCGGATACCACATGGCCAAGCAGATCATCCGCCTGATCATCGCTATCAGCAAACTGATCGAAAAGACGCCCCGGGCCAAGAAATTCCTGCGGGTCATCTTCCTGGAGAACTACTGCGTCTCCGCCGCCGAGCGCCTGATTCCCGCCGCCGACCTGAGCGAGCAGCTCTCCACCGCCGGCAAGGAAGCCAGCGGCACCGGCAACATGAAGTTCATGATGAACGGCGCGGTCACCATCGGCACCATGGACGGCGCCAACGTGGAGATTCACGACCAGGTAGGCCTGGACAATATCTACATCTTCGGCATGCGGGCCGACACCGTGGCGGAAATGTACCGGGAGGGTAACTATTCTCCCATCCAGCGCTACGAGGACAACGCCGAGCTGCGCCGCGCCCTGACCCAGATCATCGACGGCACCCTGTTCCCCGACAATCCCACCGCCGTGCAGGATATTTACCACGACATGCTGTTCTCCGACCACTACTTCGTGATGAAGGACTTCGGCTCCTACTCCATGGCCCAGCGCCGCGTGGACGCCGACTACCAGAACCGCGAAAAGTGGCTGCGCATGGCGATCACCAACACCGCCTGCTCCGGCATCTTCTCCTCTGACCGCACCATCCGCGAATACAACGACACCATCTGGCACCTGGGAAAATAAATAAGGTTTCTAAATAAAACAGCGCCCCTTTTCCGAACAGGAAAGGGGGCGCTTCTTTAGCATGCTTCCAGCTATAAATCAAACAAGGGGGACGCTGGGGCTATGCGCCCCAGACCCGCACCAGGGGGATGATCCCCCTGGACCCGCACTTGGCAAAAATACGCCGTTGGAATAAATAGACAACCTCTGCCTGACGCGCTGGGGTTTACGAAAGTTGAAAGCTTCTGGCCCAAGAAAGCAAGGAAAATCCCCAGGGGAAAGTTCGCTTTCCTCTGGGGATTATTCCTTGGCTTTCCCCGGATGCAAAGCATCCGGGTTGGCGGCTTCGCCGCCGGGCCAGAAGCGCAACGGCGTCAAGCTGGTCGTTTCCTCACGTTTCAGCGGGAACCAAGTCGATATTTGGGTCTTGTTTATTCCGCTAATGCGGGTCCAGGGCGGTCACCGCCCTGGTGCAGGGTTCAGGGGCCGCACAGGCCCCTGTTTCGTTACTCTTTATAACATGACTGTTAACGGTATCAAAAATCAGATCAGGTTACCTTGCGAACAGCTGGGTGACGTATACGTTGCCGTTTTCGTCGTAAGCCACGCCGAGGCCCACCTTTTCCCACTGGCTGCCCAGGATATTGCGGCGGTGGCCGTCGCTGCTCATGAAAGCGGCTTCGGCTTTTTCCACGTTGCTGTGGTGGGCGATATTTTCACCCACGCCCTCGTAATCATAATGGAAAGAATCCAGCATCTGGCCCGCGTTGCCGTAGGTGGGGGATTCATGGGCGAAATAATGGTTCGCGTTCATATCATTGGATTTGAGCTGAGCCAGGCGGGAAAGCTCGGGATCCAGCACCAGGGGCGGCAGGCCATTCCGCGCGCGATCCTGATTCAGCAAATTCAATAAGATTTGCTCTTGCATACTGGAATCAAATGTAGTATAATCACCCGTGCTTACGGTAGGCGTGTTTTCCGGCCGGGGAGTCGGCGCGGGAACAGGGGGCACCGTGGGCGGCTGCGTCGCCTGGGGCCGCGCGGTGGAGAACACGGCGGGATCGACCGCCTGAACCGTCTGCGGCCGCGCGGTAGAGAATACGGCGGGATCGACTGCCTGAACCGTCTGCGGCCGCGCGGTAGAGAATACGGCGGGATCGACTGCCGGAACCGCCTGGGGCTGCGCGGTGCAGAACACGGCGGGATCAAAGATCTCCGGCGCCGGTTCGGCTGCTTCCGTATGAACCTGGGTTTCAACCCAGTCCACCATGTTCAGCAGTTCCTGGGCGGTAGGGGCATTCTCCATCGCCTGGGGAGCCGAAGGGTCAATCACGGTGGTTTCCGAATAATATACGAAAGTGTATGTTCCGCCGTCAGCGCCTTCCCAGGTCTGGGAGAACGCGGCGCCGGGCGCGACGGTGTCGGAGAGGGACGCCAATAGCGCGTCCAGCGAACCGTCCGGCGCGGAACCGGCGGCGATGGATTCAATCGCCTGCTGGAAGGATTCAAAGCCCTCGGAGAGAGCGGAAGAAAGGAAAAGGGCAATCAGCATGAAAGCCAATATCGAGAGCGTCAGCCGTTTCATTGTCCTGATGAACCTCCTTTTGTACCGCGGTTACTTTCGCAGTTAGTATAATAATACAAAAAGTCCAGAT